>RGAU01000043.1 GCA_009919975.1 Gammaproteobacteria bacterium | reverse complement strand
GTAGAAATACTCCATGTGCTTGAACTCGGTGCGCGCTGCGGAGAAGAGCTCTTCGCAGATCTTTACGTGCGCGTCCATGGAGCCGCCCACGTCAAAGAAGCACAGCACCTTCACCGTGTTCTTCCGCTCCGCCTGGAGGCGGATATCGAGAAGCCCGCCGTTATGGGCCGTGGACCGAATGGTCCCGTCCATGTCGAGCTCTTCTTCCTTACCGGTACGCGCCAGCTTCCGCAGGCGCCGCAGGGCAAGCTTGATGTTCCGCGTACCCAGCTCCACGGAATCATCGAGGTTCTTATAGGCGCGGCGATCCCAAGCTTTCTTGCCCTTCTTTTTCTTGCCCTTTCCGCCCCGGCCGCCGGAACCGTTGGGGCCCTGACCACCCTGCCCTTCCTGTTCTCCCTTGCCGCCTTCCCCGGGCTCTTCCCCCTCGCCTTCGCCCTCACCGCCCTTTTCCGCCGCCTCCTTCGCCTTACGGAATTCTTCGATGAGCTTCTCAAGGCCGCCCATGCTTTCGATCTTTTCGAGCTCCTCCGCCGTGAGGGAGCGCTCGAATTCGCGGCGCAAAAATTCGTCCGGGATCAGGGATTCAAGGAGCCCCTGGAGGTCTTCCAGACCCTTGAAGTACACCCCAAAGGCCTGGTCGAACTTATCGTAGTGCTTCTCGTCCTTGACCATGATGGCCCGGGCCACCTGGTAGAACTCGTCGACATCGCTGTACACGAGGCGATGCTTGAGCCCTTCAACGAGGTCAAGCAGTTCCCGAATCGTCACCGGCACCTGATGGCGGCGCAGGGTGAAGAAAAAATCGATGAGCATGCCGGTCTCCTGGTAGCGGCGCCCGGGGGCGCCCCCAATCCCTAGCCGCGGCTGTCGCGACGATTCATGAAGGCCAAACGCTCAAGCAGGTGCACGTCCTGCTCGTTCTTCACCAGGGCCCCATAGAGCGGCGGGATGGCCTTGGTGGTGTCTCGGTTGGTGAGGATCTCATCGGGAATATCGTCGGCCATGAGCAGCTTGAGCCAATCGATGAGCTCGGAGGTGCTTGGCTTCTTCTTCATGCCCGGCACCTTGCGCACGTCGAAGAAGATTTCCAGCGCTTCCTTTACGAGGTCCTGCTTCACCGCGGGGAAGTGAACGTCGACGATGGCCTGCATGGTTTCCCGATCGGGGAAGTCGATGTAGTGGAAGAAGCAGCGGCGGAGGAAGGCGTCCGGCAGCTCCTTCTCGTTATTCGAGGTGATGATCACGATGGGGCGCTTCTTCGCCTTGATGGTTTCCCCCGTCTCGTAGACGAAGAACTCCATGCGGTCGAGCTCCTGCAGGAGGTCGTTGGGGAATTCGATGTCGGCCTTATCGATTTCGTCGATGAGGAGCACCACCCGCTCATCGCCGCTGGAGGGTCACCGCTGCGTTCACGGCGAGGCCCAGCTCATCGGTCACGATGTAGGAATCTGTGCTTTCGAATTTCATAGGGTAAACACCAAGGCGAAGGAAAAAAATCGAGGCCCAAGAGTACGGTTCGCGCCAGGGTCGATCAAGCCAGGGCTAGGCGCGCCCACCCCCGCGCTCTTCAAGAAAGGCCAGGAAGGCGGCCACGCAGAGCGCAAGGCCCCAGCTGATGCCCAAGATCTGCAGGGCCGCGGTGGCATCACCACTCTTCTGGAGGATCCCCTCGAACAGCGCAACGATGACCGCGGGCACGAGGTAATCCCCGGCGGCCCCGGCCGGCGCGATGGGCACCACCGTGGCGACGGCCAGGCACCGCAGCACCCGGCGCAGCCCCGGAGGCCAGGGCTTCGAAACGCGGAAGCCCAGGGCAATGAACAGCAGCACGCTGCCGGCGTAAACGGCCCAGCCCATGGGGTTCTCCATCAGGGCGTCACCCACCGAATGATATGGGCTTCGAGATCGTCGGGATGGACCGCGTCTTCCGAAAGCACCTGGCCCCGGACGGAGGCGCCGGCCTCATGCACGCTTTCCGGATCACCGGTGATCAGGGGATGCCAGTCAGGAAGGCCCCGGCCCTCGGCGAGGCGACGGTAAGCGCAGCTTTCCGGCATCCAGGTTAGGGTGCGGGCCGCCTCCGGGGTCAGGGTGACGCAGTCGGGCACCCTGATGGAGCGCGTTTCATAGGCGGAGCAGCGGCAGCTTTCCTGATCCAGCAGGGCGCACACCACTGCCGTTTCCGCCAGGGCGCCGGCGTCCTCGTCCTCCAGCTTGATACGGCAGCACTGAGCGCAGCCATCGCAGAGGGACTCCCACTGTTCCTGGGACATCTCCTCCAGACTCAGCCTCTCCCAGAAAGGGGCGCTCAAGCGTCGGCCTTCGGCGGTGGCAACTGGAGATAAAAGCCCTTCTCTTGTAGGGCTTCGAGCACCAGGGCGGGGTCCGCGTGGGCCAGGGCCCGCTCCGCCGTGAGGTGAAAAACAAAAGCCGGCTCGGGATTACCAAAGGTGCCGAAAAGCGCCTCCGGTACGGCCGTGAGCCCCTTGGCCTTCTCCGTTAGCAGATAGGTATCCGCGCGGCGCGGCGAGCGATAAACCTGCACCAGCACGCCGCTCATGCTGCGCCCGCCTTCGCTGCTTGCAGGGCCTCGAGCACTAGGGGCGCTCGCCAGCCGAGAAAGGGCTCGGGGGGCGTGTCCTCAAGGTAGAAGGCTTCCAGCAGCTTCTTTCGCCCCAGCAGCTCCGGGGCCAGGCCTTCCCGTTCTGCGGCGGCCTGGGCCACGGCCTTCAAGGCCTTCATCACCGCCTGGGCCTCCCGTCCCGGCGGTGCGGGCACGGGCGCCGGCAATTCGCCCTCGGGCTGGCTGACCAGGGGCCTAAGCAGCACCTTCCATTCTTCCCCCCAGCGCCTAAGCGCCCCCGGGGGTATCTCGAGGCTGGCCCAGCGCTCCGGGGCACCGGGCGCCTTCGCTAGAGCCAATAGGTGCTCGTCCTTCAGTACCCGGCCTCGGGGACGATTGAGGCTTTGGGCCGTTTTCTCCCGCCAGGCCCCCAGCACGCGAAGCACCGCCTGGGTCCGCCGGTTCTGCAGGGGCGCGCTCTTAAGGCCTAGCCAGGCCCGGGCACCATCGTGACGCGCCAGGGCGTCTTGAAGGAGCGCCTGCGACTCCGCCGCCGCCCAAGCCCAGCGTCCCTTTTCATCCAGGGCGTCCCGGAGCGCGGGCCAGAGCGCCTCGAGATAGATCACGTCTAAGCACGCGTAGCGACGCTGCGCGGCCGTCAGGGGCCGCTGGAGCCAGTTGGAGCGGGTTTCGTCCTTCTCCACCACCGCGCCGAGCAGGGTTTCCACCAGCGCGCCGTAGCCGAGACCCCAGCGGTGCCCGAGGAACGCCGCCCCCAGCTGGGTATCAAAGATCCCGGCAGGGGTGGCCTCGAAGAAATGGGCCAGGGCTTCGAGATCCTCCCCACAGGCGTGGAGCACCTTAAGAATATCGTCTCGTTCCAGCAGCGTTCGAAGGCGCGCCCGCTGCGCCCCATCGAGAGTCAGGGGATCGAGCAGGCTCACCTGCCCCGCCACGGCGCTCTGAATCAGGGCGAGCCGGGGGTAGTAGGTGTCCGTGCGTTCAAATTCCGTATCCAGAATCCACAGGCCGTTGTCCTCGATGGATTCCAAAAGCGCATCGAAGGCCGCGGGGCTATCGATATCCTGCGCCCCTTCTAGGGCGGAGGTGGGATCGAAGGGGCTCGTCACAGGGCGGTCCGCCCCGCAAAGGCCCGCCCCAGCGTGCCCCCATCCACCAGCTCCAGCTCGCCCCCGAGGGGAACCCCCTGCGCCAGCCGCGTCACCCGCACCCCCAGGGGACGCAGGACTTCGGCGAGGTAGTGGGCCGTAGCCTCCCCCTCCACCGTAGCGTTGGTGGCCACGATGACCTCCTCCACGGGATGGTGCTGAAGGCGCTCCACCAGGGCCGGAATGGCGAGATCTTCCGGTGTCACCCCATCAATGGGAGAGAGCTGGCCGTGGAGCACGAAATAGCGACCCCGATAGGTGCCCGTGGCCTCCAAAGCCCACTGGTCCGTGGGGGACGCAACGATGCAAAGGGCAGCGCCATCGCGCCCCGGATCACTGCAGATTTCACATACGGTTTCTTCCGTAAGCGTTTGACATTGCTCACAGTTTGAAATCTTTTCCAAGGCGTTCAGCAGGCCCTCGGCGAGGGCCTGGGCCTGGGGACGATCGCGCTCCAGCAGCTGAAAGGCCATGCGCTGGGCGGAACGCCGCCCCACTCCGGGGAGAACCCGGAGCTGCTCAATCAGGGCTTCAAGGGGGGCCGGATAAGGCATCAGAACAGCTTCATGCCCGGCGGAAGCGGCAGCCCCGCCGTGACCTCCGCCATGAGCGCTTTCTGCTCCCCTTCCACCCGCCGCACCGCGTCATTCACGGCTGCGGCGATGAGGTCTTCGAGCACTTCCCGATCTTCGCTCATCAGCGCCGGATCGATGGTCACGGCGCGGACGTCGTGGCGGCCCGTCATCTGAATGCGCACGAGCCCGGCGCCGCTTTCCCCGGTGACCTCCAGGGCGGCCACCTGCTCCTGCGCCTTAGCCATCTTCTCCTGCATGGCCTTGGCCTGCTTCATCATGTCACCCATGCCGAGCATGCGGACCTCCAAAACGTAGACTTCAGCTGTAAAGCCCTAGTGTAGCGTGGGGCCGGCGGCGCTCCCATGGGCGCCTCCGTCCTCCCGCGGCCGAAGGCTCCCGGGAATGATCCTCGCACCGAACTGGGCCCGCAGGGCTTGGACCTCCTGGTCGCCTTCGATCGCCTGCTCAGCCGCGGCCTGGGCCTCGGCGCGGCCCCGGGCCGCCCGCTGCGCCGGCGTCTCCGCGTCGGCGCTGGCAATTTCAAGCTGCACCCGCACGGTCCGCCCCCGGCGCGCCGAAAGCGCTTCCGCCAGCCGGGTCTCATGGATGGGGGCAAAGAGCGGCTCCGCCTCCGGCGCCAGGGCAAAGCGAATGCGATCCCCTTCATCCCCGAGGGGCACGCAGTGCTGCGCCACCTCCAGGGTTACCCCCGCCAAATCCAGGGTGCGGAGGGCCTCGCCCCACTGCTGCGGCAGCAGGGGATCGGGGAAGGGGCCAAGCGGTGCCGATCCTTCCACGATGGCCGGCACTTCGGGCTCAGGCGCCGGCTCAAGATAGGCTTCGCGAAGGGGCTCCATTGCCCCTGCCGGCGGCGCCGCTACCGGTGCGGGATCGTCCAGCGCTGCCAGAGCATCACTCAAGGCTTGCCGCGCCGGGGGCGGCTCCACGGGGGCCGGCTCCCGCGCATGGTCCCTAGCGGGCTCGGGGGGCTCGGGCATAGGCGAAGGGGCGGCCCTCGGCGGCATCACGGAAGGCGCCGCGTCAGCGAGCACTCCGCGAAGCGCCGCCGTGCCTGAGGGCGCCTGAGGTGCTGCGGCAGTCGCCGCCTTGGCCGCGCCGCCCCCGGGGGCGCCGCCATCGCCCTCCCCCTCCTCCGGCTGGAAGGCCAGCATGCGTAGGAGGGTCATTTCAAAGGCAATCCGCGTATCCGGTGCGTAGGGCAGCTCTCGGACTCCGGTCAGGGCAATCTGGTAGTACAGCTGCACATCTTCCGGGGGAATGCGCGCCGCCAGGGCGCGCACCGTTTCCTGGGCCTGATCGGCCTCGGCCCCGGCCAAAGCTTCCGGCACCACCTGGGCCACGGCGCGGTGGAGCGCCCCCTGATCGATGGTCCCGAGCATGGTGGCCACTTCCCCAGCCCGGAGCGTCCCTCCGCCGTGGGCAATGGCTTGATCGGTCAGGCTCAGCGCGTCACGCATGCTGCCGTCCGCGGCCCGGGCCAGGGCCCAGAGCGCAGGCGCCTCAAAGCTAACCTCCTCCTCCCCAAGCACGTGCTCTAAATGGCCAACGATGCGCTCCGCCGTGAGATTCTTCAGGTGAAACTGAAGGCAGCGGGACAGCACGGTAACGGGAAGCTTCTTCGGGTCCGTGGTGGCCAGGAGGAACTTCACATGGGGCGGCGGCTCTTCGAGGGTCTTCAACAGCGCGTTGAAGCTCGAGGTGGACAGCATGTGCACCTCGTGAGATACACCTTGAAGCGGCCCCGGGTGGGGGCGTACTGCACGTTATCGAGAAGCTCCCGCGTGTCTTCCACCTTGGTTCGGGAAGCGGCGTCCACCTCAATCAGATCCACAAAGCGCCCTTCGCTGATCTCCCGGCAGCTGCCGCAGACGCCACAGGGCGTCGCGCTGACCCCCTCCTCGCAGTTCAGACAGCGAGCCAGAATGCGCGCCACCGTGGTCTTTCCCACGCCGCGGGTTCCGGTGAACAGATAGGCGTGGTGGAGGCGTCCTCCATCAAGGGCGTGGGAAAGGGCCCGGAGCACATGCTCCTGCCCCACCATGGTGGCAAAGTTGCCCGGGCGCCACTTCCGCGCCAGCACTTCGTAGGCCATGGGCCTGGCTCCTGTCGGCTGCCGATCCGCCGAGGCCCAAGCCCCTTCTAGATCGCGTGGCCTTAAGTGTACGCTCTCGCGCTCAAGCCGTGCTACGGAGCCCCCATGACCGCCTTCTTCTCATCGAATTTTCTGGTGATTGCCCACCGGGGCGCCAGCGCGGAAGCGCCGGAGAACACCCTCCCGGCCTTCGCCCGGGCCCTCGCCGTGGGGGCCCCGGCGGTGGAGCTTGACGTTTATGCGGCCCATGGCGAGCTCTGGGTCATCCACGACGACGCGCTCGATCGCACCACCAACGGAACCGGGCGTCTGGAAGATCACGACCCCGCCACGCTCCGGGGCTTCGACGCCGGGGCCGGCGCCGTGATCCCGACCTTGACCGAGGTGCTCGACCTCATTGGAGCGCGGGCTGGAGTCAATATCGAGCTCAAGGGACCGGGGACCGCCGAGCCCGTGTGCGCCCTCCTGGAAAAGCGAAACACCCCGCCGGAGCAAATCGTCCTATCGGCCTTCGACCACCGGGAGCTGGAAAGGGCCAAGGCCCTGGCACCCCAGTGGCCCCGGGGGGCCCTCTTCGGAAAGGACCCCAGCAACGCCGTCACCAAGGGCCAGGCCCTCGGCGCCGCCAGCCTCAACTTTGCCGACCGTACCGTCACCCAAGCGCTCCTGAGCGAAGCCCAGAGCGCCGGTTTCAGAACCCTGGTTTACACGGTGAATGATCGCACCCGAGCCCGGGAACTTCGGGACTGGGGCGCAAGCGGGATCTTCTGCGACGACCCCGGCGCCATGATCGCGGCGGTAACCTGCTAGGAAGGCTCCGAAGCGCCGAGGGCGTCGAGCTCCGCCGCCAACTGCTTTCGAGGGTCCGTCACGATGGCCTCGAGCTGGGCCACGCGCTCCTTTAGCTGCTCAAGCTCCGCAAGCAGCGCCTCCTGATCGCCGGGAGCGCCCTTGGACCGGGCCTCAAGCCAGTGGCGGATCGTCCCCGCGATCATGGTGATGGCCACGATGAGAAACACCATGGTGAAAACGTCCATCGCTGTGCTCCCTTTGCGTCGCCTTGGCCGTTTAGTCGGCTTCCACGGAGCCGAGGCCGGAGACGCTCTGCGTGATCTGCTTCGGGGAACCACGATAGGAAATATTGCCGATGCCCGCTACGGAGCCCTCCAGGCGCTCCGTGACCGTCACCTCTGCGGCCCCGGCCCCGGCAACGGAGACGGTCGCTTCCTCGCTCTCAAGATCGAAGCCTTCGTAGCTTCCAGCGCCCGCAATGCTGATCTCCTGGATCCTCGCCGTGCCTTGGGTTTCGCAGCGCGCGGCCCCGGCGAGATCAATCTCAAGGCGATCGAGGCGCAGCTCGGTGAGTTCGCACTCCCCGGCCCCCGCCAGGGAGACCTCAAGCTCCGCGCCCTCGAATCCCGCACCGACAAGACGCCCCGCCCCGGCGAGGTCGATGGCCTCCACCGCCGGGAGGGTGACGGTGAGATCGACCGTGGGTCGGTCGTGGTCGTTCCAGAACCATCCGCCTTTCTTACCGCGCTGCTTCACAATTAAGCGATTGCCTGTGGTTTTGATCTCCACCGCATCAAGCGCTTCGCCATCCTCGGCGCTGAGGACGTAGCCCGCCTCGGCCCCAAGCTCAATGGTCACCGAGCCCACCAGGGTGACATCGAGGCGCCGGAGGGACGCATCGAGGGCAGCGCTGCGGGTTTCCTCGGCCTGCACGCTGGCAGCGGTAAAGAGAAGGGCCGCGGCGCCGGCAAGGCAAAACTTGGGTCTAGCGATACTCATAGGGAAGGCTCCTGAGGCCCCGATCCCCCTTCCCGCTCAAGGCGTTGGAAGGCGCGATCAAGGCGAAATTGACGAGAGGTCACCGTGCGCTCCATGCGCTGGAGCCTAAGCTCCAGTTCGCGAAAGCGGGCCCGGAGGCTCCGGGCGCTAAAGCGCGGCGTTGGGGGCGCGGGCGAAAACGCGGGCTCCCGGGGCCGGGGGCTCGCGGAGGCGGGGCCGGGCTGCGCTGCTCCGGCACCCGGCAAGGGCGCGAGGACAAGGAGTGCCCCCAGGTAGAGGGGCACCACAATGTGGGGAACGAAAATCAAAAGGGTGACGGCAATGAGCCGCGCCACCCAGCGCTCCACGCCGTAGGCCTTTGCCAGCCCCGCGCAAACGCCACCGATGAGGCGCTTGCGTCGATCGCGGTACAGCCCCCGATGCCAACCGTTACTCCGGCGCGGCGGGGCGTAGCCATCCGCCCCCGCGCTCCGAGGGGCAGGCCCCTGCCCTTCCAGCTGGGCGTGGATGCGAGCCAGGGCTCGCTCTAGATCGCGCTGGGTCACCACCGTTTCCGCCGTGGTCGGACCCTCATTCAAGGCCTCCAGGGCACGCTCAAGGCGCTCCGCCGTGGCTCGAAGGCGTGCGCGGGTGGGGTCCTGGCCGCTCACGATTCCCGCTCCGGGGTCCGCCAGCTGGGCACCTCGCTGTCGAGGATGGCCTCGAGGGTCCGAACCCGCTCGCTCAGCTGATCAGCGATATCCGCCAGCGCATCGAGCTCCGCCTGCTCCCGATCGCTCAGGGCCGAGCCATGCTGGCGCTTGCTACGGTAGTGAAGGATGAGCCAGATGGGCGCCACGAGGACCATGAAGACCACCGTGGGGATCATCAGCGCCGTTGCCAATTCCATAGTGCCAATCCCTTAGCCGTGGAGGCGTTTATTCGCTGTTCTTCGGAGCCTTCACCTTCGCCTTCAGGGCGGCAAGGGCTTCGTTGAGCTTGTCATCTTCCTCGAGTTCGGCGATCTCGTCACTGAGGCTTTTGCGCCCCAGGTCATAAGCCGCCACCTGCCCCTCAAGGTCATCCATGCGCCGCTCGTAGTGATCAAAACGATCCAGGGCCTGATCGATGCTTTCCGCGGAGAAGCGCTTGCGAACCTTCAGCTGCGTTTGCGCCGTACGCGTCCGCAGGGCCAGGGACTTCTGCCGCGTGCGGGCATCGCTCAGCTTCTCCTGAAGCTGGTGGATATCCCCGCTCAGCTGGTCGATGGCGTCCCGCAGCGCGCCGATTTCCTCATCGAGATCGGCGAGCGCGCTCTCGGTCCGCGATTGTTCCAGGAGCGCCGCCCGGGCGAGATCTTCCCGATCCTTCCGAAGGGCCACCTCCGCCCGCCGCTCCCACTCCGACACCTCCTGGGCCAGAGCCTCTCGGCGACGCTCAAGGCCGCTCCGCTCGGCAATGGCTCGGGCGGACTGGGTGCGGACCTCGACCAGCGTTTCTTCCATTTCTTGGATGATGAGACGGACCATTTTTTCCGGATCCTCGGCCCGATCAAGCAGGGCCGTGATGTTGGAATTCACAATGTCGGACAAACGGGAAAAGATACTCATAACGCCACTCCTGTTGAGGCATGGCTTAGCTTATCCAAGGCCCGTGCCAACTTTTCCAAGCCTCCTCATCACTTAGCTTGATAGCCTAAGCGATTGTTTTTTAATGGCTTAGCCAAAACCCGGGAATCGCGCTAAGCTGCGCTCTCAATCCTGTCGTGGCGAAACTGGCCACCCGCTGGTGAGATTAACCAATGCCCCATCGCGCGCCCGAAGCCGCCCCCCGGGAAAGCCGCCTCCTTGGCCAGGCGCCCGCTTTCCTGGAAGCCCTGGATGCGGTCTCCGCTGCCGCCCCCCTTGCCAAACCCGTGCTCCTCGTGGGGGAACGGGGAACCGGGAAGGAAGGCTTCGCGGAACGGCTGCACTTTCTCTCGAGCCGCTGGGACGGGCCCTTCGAGAAGCTGAATTGCGCCGCCATCAGCGAAGCGCTGCTGGAATCGGAACTCTTCGGCCACGAGGCCGGCGCCTTTACCGGGGCCAGCAAGGCCCACACGGGACGTTTTGAGCGGGCCCACGGGGGCACGCTTTTTCTGGATGAACTCGCGACCACCTCGCCCCTGGTTCAGGAAAAGATCCTGCGGGTCATTGAATACGGAGAATTCGAGCGCCTCGGGGGCAGTCGCACCCTGAAGACCGATATCCGCCTCGTCGCCGCCACCAACGAAGATCTCCCCACGCTGGCGGCCCAGGGCCGCTTCCGGGAGGATCTCCTCGACCGCCTTGCCTTCGACGTCATCACCCTGCCCCCCCTCCGGGCCCGGGAAGAGGACATTCCCCTGCTTGCGGAGGCCTTTGCCACCCGCATGAGCGCGGAGCTCGGGTGGGAGGTATTCCCGGGCTTTAGCGCCGCAGCCCACGGCACCCTCCTGCGCCACCCCTGGCCCGGGAATATTCGAGAACTGAAGAACGTAGTGGAGCGCAGCGTCTATCGCCACGGGGATCAGGACGGACCGGTGGACCTCATCGTGCTCGACCCCTTCGCCTCCCCCTGGCGCCCGAGCGCCCGTCCCAAGGCGGCCGACGCCGAGGCCGCCAGCGGCAGCGCAGCGCCGACCTATCCCATGGACTTTACGGAAGCCGTGCGCCGCTACGAGATCGCCCTACTCGAGGGCGGCCTTGAGGCGTCCCAGTTCAATCAGAAGCGCTGCGCCGAACTCCTTTCCATGACCTACCACCAGCTCCGGGGGCTCCTCAGAAAATATGATCTCAATACGCGCTAGCCTCGCCCTCGTTCTGGTTTTTCTGGCCCCGGGACACAGCTTCGCCGAGGCCCTCGCCCCGGCCACGCAGCGCTTTATTGAGGCCACGGCGCACCGCGCCGCCCTCATGGGCCCGGTGGCAGAAGCCAAGGCCGTGCTCGGCCAGCCCATCTTCGATCCAGCGCAGGAGGCCCGGGTTCTCGCCGTGGCAGCTCGGGAGGGCGCCGCCCAGGGCCTGGCCGTAGCGCCCTACGAACGCTTTGTGGCCGCGCAGATGGCCGTTGCTCGGGGCATTCAGGAGCGCTGGACGCCCTCCACGGCGCCGCTGACCTCCCCAGAGGCCGCTCAGACGGCCCTGAGCGACCTGCGCCGGGCCATCGCCGCCACCACCGCGGCGCAGCTGGCGGCGCTCAGCCAAGCCCTACCCCTGTTGTCTCGGCAAGAGGCCGCCTTTCGTGAAGGCCTTCAAGAAGCGCTGCGGGCCCAGGGGGCCCAGGATAGGGAAAGCACAGCCCTCGCCGAGGCGGCCCTGGCCCTACGCTTCGGGGCCCCAGCGCCGGAAGGCCTCGCCGCCCTCAAGGCCCGAGGCACGCTGCGCGTGGGCACCACCGGGGACTACGCCCCCTTCAGCTACCGCACCGCCGAAGGCACGCTCGCGGGCATCGATATCGACCTCGCCCAGGCCTTCGCCGAAAGCCTGGGGCTTAAGCTTGAATTGGTGGAAACCAGCTGGCCCACGCTCACGACCGATCTTCAAAGGGGCGCCTTTGATCTCGCTCTGAGTGGCATCAGCCGGACCCTCACGCGCGCAGCCGTTTCCGGGAGCAGCTTGCGGCAAGGCGCCGATCATTCGCTGCGAGGATCAAGCCCGCTTTAGCCGCTGGGCGGCGATCGATCAGCCCGGGGTACGGGCCGTGGTGAATCCCGGGGGCACCAACGAAGCCTTCGCCCGGAGCCGCTACCAGCACGCGAGCCTCCGAATTCACGAGGACAATCGCACCATCTTCCGGGAAATCGCCGAAGGGCGCGCCGATGTCATGGTGACCGATCTGATCGAGGTACAGCTGTGGGCCGGCCGGGATTCGCGCCTCTGCCCGGCCCTGGGCACGGAGCGCCTCACCTACGCGGAAAAGGGAGCCTGGCTGGCAGCACCGCCGGGTAGCCCCCTGACCACCCTTTTCAATCTCTGGCTGGCCCAGCAGCAGGGCTCCGGCGCCTTAGGGGACCGCTTCCGCGCCCATGGCGTGGGCCCCTAGGCCGGATCCCGATCGCCCTCGGCCCCGCTCGCATGGGGCACGGGCGCGTCCTGAAGAAAGGCCGACATCATGGCGTTCACGGTCTCTGGATCGTCCTGCTGAATCCAGTGGGACGCCGCCGGTAGATAGCGCAGCGTAAGCGTGGCCACCTGGTCCTCGGTCCCGTAGGTGGTGCTCTTCGCTAGGGCCACGTCCTGCTCCCCCCACAACATGAGCGTAGGAACGGTGATCAGGGGCATGCCCCGCTGGGCCATGCGCCCCGAACCCCCTCGAACCAAAGCTCGATAGTAGTGAATCATGGCCCGGGCGCCGCCGGGGCGAAGCACGTTGTCCACAAACACCTGCACCGATTCCGGAGGCACGGCACCAGGGCGCACCGTGCCCTCTCCGAACATGCGAGCCACCGCCGCCCCCCGTTGCCGAGTCAGGAACCACTCGGGAAGCGCCGGGAGCTGGAAGAAGGCGGCGTACCAGGACTTCTTGCGCTGCTCCGGATTGACCTTGAGCTCCCGGGTCATGGGCACGGGATGGGGCACATTCATGATGATCAAGCGATCAAGGGTGCGCCCCCCATGCATGGCGTAGTACCAGGAAATGACCGCCCCCCAATCGTGTCCAATCAGCACCACGGGGCCCGCGTCCGCGGCATCGATCAGCCCATCCACGTCGGCAAGGAGCTTTTCGATGGCGTAGTCGCTGACCTTCGGGGGCGTACTCGTGGCCCCGTAGCCCCGCAGATTCGGCGCCCAGGCCAGATAGCCCTCGGCGGCCAGCGCCGGCAGCTGGTGGCGCCAGGCGTGGGCATGCTCGGGGAAACCGTGAAGGCATAGGGCGAGGCCCTTCGGCGCCCCCTCGGGGCGCGCCTCTAGCACCTCGAAGCGTAGATCGCCGACGTCGATGAAGCGCGTCTGAATCGGCGAGCTCATTGCGGCAAATACTGCTTGGCCAGCTTCCCAAGGGTCTCCAAGCACTCGTCATGCACGGCCTGGAGAATCTCCGCCACGGGCTTCACCGCATCGATGCGCCCCGCCACCTGCCCCGTTAAGGCAATGGCCGCTTCCATATCACCGCCGAAATAGAGGGCCTTGGCGTCCCCAAACTCCCCCCAAATGTTCTTCTCCACTTCCTTCTCGAGGGCCGTGGTGC
>RGAU01000042.1 GCA_009919975.1 Gammaproteobacteria bacterium | reverse complement strand
GCGCCTACTTTATGAGCGCATTCGCAAGGTTGCGCCTACGGAATCCACGGTTCTGGTGCTCGGGGAATCGGGAACAGGGAAGGAACTGGTAGCCCGCGCCCTCCATGAACAAAGTGGCCGCGCAGCCGCGCCCATGATCTCCCTGAACTGCGCAGCCATTCCCGACTCGCTCATAGAATCCGAGCTCTTCGGCCATGAAAAGGGCGCCTTTACGGGCGCGGGAAGCGCCCGGCAGGGTTTGGTGGAGGCAGCCACGGGGGGCACGCTATTTCTTGATGAAATTGGAGAACTGCCCCTCGAAGCTCAAGCCCGGCTGCTCCGAGTGCTCCAGGAGGGGGAAATTCGGCGCCTCGGGGCAGTGGAAACGCGAAAGGTCGACGTGCGGCTCATTGCTGCCACGCACCGAGACCTGCGCCAGCTGGCCCAAACCGGACGCTTCCGCGAAGATCTTTTTTATCGCCTTAACGTCGTAAATTTAACCCTTCCGGCCCTCCGGGACCGCGGGGACGATATCCTCGAGCTGTCCGAGCGTCTTCTAGAACGCGCCTGCGTTAAACTGCAAAAGATTCGTCTGCGCTTTAGCGACGCCGCACTGACTGCTCTGGCGGCGCATTCCTGGCCAGGCAACGTCCGAGAACTGGAAAACGCCGTGGAGCGTGCCGTCATCCTGGCCGACGGAGAAGAGATCACGCCGGAGAATCTGGCCATTGGGGGCCAGGGGGCTCTCCTCGAGCCCTCCCCTGCCCTGGCAACGCAAACCGCTCCGGCGCCACCAGCTCCGCCGGAAGGCACGGCCAGCCTGGAGGACTATTTCGTCCGCTTTGTCCAGGAAAATGAAGACCGCTTGACCGAAACAGCGCTTGCGGAGCAGCTCGGCATCAGCCGAAAGTCCCTTTGGGAGCGGCGGCAGCGCCTGGGGATCCCCCGTCGGAAGAGCAAGCCCTAGGCGAAAGTGTTACCGAATAACCCAAATTAGTTGAGAAGTAACACTTTTAGGCGTCTAAGTAACACTTTGCGCGGTAACACTTTTCTTTTCCACGCCCTCAACGACCCCGAAAAGCCTTTAACTTATTGTTTTTTATGGTAACACCCGAAGGCCCCAAAACTTGGCACGGTCCTAGCTTTAGATAACCCAGCGACGCGTGGGGCGTTGCTTTCAGCCCAGCTCTTGGGGGGGAGGGGCTGATCAAGAGGTCAACTCAGCGGTTTCGACCGCGGCCCGAACGCCGGAGAGCCAGGGCCCTGTCTACGGATAGTCGAGTTGCACTCTTAAGGGCTAAGGCACCTGACTCCGTGCCTGGCTCAGACGGGATAGGGCCCGTCGCTGTCCGACAGCCGCACCCGTAAGGGTGAGAAGAAAAAATCGGTGACGGCAGCATGAAAGGGAAAGGTCGTGGGGGCCTTTCCCTTTTTTCTTTTCAGCGACTTACCCCCTTCGCCGATTCCGCCCCGAGGGTCCGTGAAACCTCGAAGCCTGCTATGCTCCAACTTTTACCGAGACCTCAAGCCCGGTGACGGATAACGAAGGCAACGACCGCGATCTCCCCCGGCCCCCGGCCCTTGCGAATACGCAAGCAACCGTCGTGCCCCGGCAAGATCACCCCATCTCCCGCAAGGCGATTAGCAGCGGCGCCATGAAGGTGCTCTATCGCCTGCTTGGCGCGGGGCATCAGGCTTTCCTGGTCGGCGGCGGGGTTCGCGATCTCCTTTTAGGAGGCGAGCCCAAGGACTTCGACGTCGCCACCGATGCCGCACCGGAGGTGGTCCGGGACCTCTTTAGCAATGCCCAGCTGATAGGGCGACGCTTCAAGCTCGTCCACGTCCGCTTTGGGCGGGAAATCGTTGAAGTGGCGACCTTCCGGGCCCTCAGCGACGATGCCACCGCCACCACGGTTGATGCCGGCGCCCTGCCCCGGCGCCGAGATCGGGGCAAGGACGAACCCGCTTCAGCGCTCAGCGAAGGCGGCATGATCCTTCGCGACAACGTCTACGGCACCATCGACGATGACGCCCTCCGCCGAGATTTCACGATCAATGCGCTCTACTACACCCCCGCCGATTTCGCGATCTACGACTTCGCCCATGGCCTTAAGGATCTCGAAGCCCGGCAGATTCGACTGATCGGCGACCCGGAGCACCGCTACCGGGAAGATCCCGTGCGCATGCTCCGGGCCGTTCGCTTCGCGGCGAAGCTGGACTTCGACCTAGCCCCGGAAACCGACGCCGCCATAGCCCCGGTGCGCGAGCGCCTTATGGATGTGCCCCCGGCTCGGCTCTTTGATGAAGTAGGCAAGCTATTCCTTCACGGCCACGGCGAAAAAAGCCTCACGCTCCTGCGTCACTACGGCCTTTTTGGCCTGTTGTTCCCAGAGGCAGAGGAAGCTTTCACGGAACAGCCCACGGCCCTGGCCCTAGCGGAGGCCGCCCTGGAAAGTACCGATGCGCGGGTCGCGGAAGGTAAGCCGGTCACCCCCGCGTTTCTCCTGGCCGCCTTTCTCTGGGCGCCGCTTCAGCAGCGGACCCTCGAACTGCGGGACGATGGCCTTCGCCCCCTTGAGGCGCTTCAGGAAGCCATGGGAGCCCTGTTGGCCGAGCAGCAGCAGCACACCACCATTCCACGTCGCCTCACCACTTTTATGCAGGAAACCTGGACCCTACAAAGCCGTCTCCAGCGAGGCGCGCGACGGGCCGACAAGCTCATTACCCATCCCCGCTTCCGCGCCGCCTATGATTTCCTCGTCCTTCGGGAGTCGGTAGGCGAAGCCACGGATGGCATGGGCGCCTGGTGGACCACCTACCAAGAAGACCACGAAACCCCAGTTCCCAGTGACGCACCCCGGGAAGAACGCCGGCCCCGGCGGCGCCGGCGACGCCGGCCCGCGAGGCACCCCGCCCCATGAGCACGGGCGCTCCGCAGAGCATCGCGGTGGAGGGCCCCATCGGCGTGGGCAAGACCAGCCTCGCCCAGCGCCTCGGAGAGGCCCTGGGTTACGCCTTGCTGCTGGAAAAGGCCGAAGAGAACCCCTTTCTGGAACGCTTCTACCAGGACCAGCGGAGCCATGCGCTGCCCACGCAGCTGCATTTTTTGCTTCAGCGGGCGCAGCAGCTCCAGGCCCTGGCCACCGATGACCTCTTCACCCCAGGGCACGTCGCGGACTATCTGATGGCGAAGGATCGGCTCTTTGCCGAACTCACCCTGGATGATGCGGAGCTTGATCTCTATCAGGCCGTCTATGATCGGCTCACCGTGGAGGCGCCGAAGCCGGAGTTGGTGATCTATCTCCAGGCGCCCCTCACCGTGCTCCAGGACCGCATCGCAATGCGGGGGCGGGCCATGGAGCGCGGCCTGGACGACGCCTACCTGGAGTCCCTAAGCGACGCCTACGCACGCTTTTTCCACTTTTACGACGAAGCGCCGCTGCTCATCGTCAATGCTGCGGAGCTCGATTGGGTTCACAACGATGATCATTTCGCTGCCCTACTGACCCGGATCAAAGGTCCGCTTAGCGCTCGGCAGTACTTTAACCCCCACCCCAGCCTGCTTTAGTTCACCCCCACAGGAGTCCCCATGAGCAGCCAAACGGACGTTCGGCGCGTCAACCTCACGACGCTCCAAAAAATGAAGCACCGGGGCGAGAAATTCGCCGCCCTCACCGCCTACGACGCCTGCTTTGCGGAGATGATTTCAAGCGCCGGCGTTGAGGTTTTGCTGGTCGGCGATTCCCTCGGGATGGTGCTTCAGGGCCATGACAGCACCCTCCCCGTCACCCTCGACGATATCGTCTATCATATGCGCTGCGTCCGCGCGGGGAACCGCGGTGCCCTGATCATGGCGGACCTCCCCTTCATGAGCTACGGCCATGAGCAGCAGGCGCTGGATAGCGCCGCAGCCCTCATGCGCGCCGGGGCCCACGTGGTGAAACTCGAAGGTGGCGCCTGGCTGGCAAACACCACCAGCAAGCTTTCCGAGCGCGGCATTCCGGTCTGCGCCCACATGGGGCTCACGCCCCAGGCCATCAATCGTCTCGGCGGCTATCGAGTGCAGGGCCGGGATACGGCGAAGGCTCAAGCGATCATCGATGAGGCGAAGCTCCTCGAAGACGCCGGCGCTAGCCTTTTGCTGCTGGAATGCGTTCCCGTGGGCTTAGCGAAAACCCTGACGGAAACCCTGTCGATTCCCGTAATCGGCATCGGCGCGGGCCCGGACGTCGATGGGCAGATCATGGTGATGCACGATCTCCTCGGCATTACCCCGCCGGGCATTAAGGTGCCCCGCTTCGTGAAGAACTTCATGGCCGACGCCAAAAGCGTGCGCGGCGCCTTCGAGGCCTATAGCACCGCCGTGAAGGGCGGCACCTTCCCGGCCCCGGAGCACTGCTTCCTATGACCCTTTCGGTGCTCGAAACCCTGGCGGCGCTTCGCGCCCAACGTGCCGCCTGGCGAGCGGCCGGGGAGCGCCTCGCTCTGGTCCCCACCATGGGCAACCTTCACGCGGGCCACCTCGGCCTTGTGACCCAAGCCAAGGCGCGCGCCGATCGCGTTCTGGTCACCCTTTTCGTCAACCCCAGCCAATTCGGCCCTGGGGAAGATTTTGAACGCTACCCCCGAACCCTCGACGCCGATCTTGAGGCCCTGGCCCAAATCGGCTGCGATGCGGTCTTCGTCCCCGCGGTATCCACGATCTACCCCGAGGGCCTGCCGCCGCGCACGCGGGTGTGCCCAGGCCCCCTCGCGGAGCAGCTCTGCGGGGCAGACCGGCCCGGTCACTTCGAAGGGGTCGCCACGGTGGTGCTCCGGCTATTTACCATGACCGAACCCGAGCTAGCGCTCTTCGGGCAAAAGGACTATCAGCAGCTGATGATCATCCGCCAGCTGGTGGAGGATCTTACCCTCCCCATCGAGATCCTCGGTGCGCCCATTGCTCGAGCCGAGGATGGGCTCGCCCTGTCGTCGCGTAATGGCTATCTCACGGCAGAGCAGCGGGCCCAGGCCCCAGCGCTCCACCGGGCGCTCCAGGCCCTCGCAGAGGGCCCCGGGGGCGCTTGGCTTGAACGCTGCGAGGGCGGGCGCCAGGCCCTTGAGGCCCAGGGCTTCGTCGTGGACTATCTTACCGTACGCCGCCAGGCCGACCTGGCCCCCGCGGACGCCGACGACCGGGCGCTCATTGCGCTAGTCGCAGCAAAACTGGGCAGCACACGCCTAATCGATAACCTGTGCTTCACTCGCAAGGAGGCGCCATGACGGACGCCAGCCTCGAAACCCTGCGCTGCCGCGCCGCTGCGCTACCGAGCCTCCGGGAACTGCTCGAAGACCCGGCCCGCCTCGCTGCCCTCCATTGCGAAGGCGCGGGCATCACAGCCGATTTCTCCCGGCAGCGGGTACGGCTTGAAGACCGGGACGCCCTCCTGGCCTACGCGGTCGCCCGGGGCCTAGCCCAGGGTACGGAGCAGCTCTTTGCGCCTAACCGCTTAAACCCCACGGAGGGACGCGCGGTGCTCCACACGGCGCTGCGCCGCGCGCCGGAGGAAGCGCCCCTGGTGCTCGACGGCACGGATATCTCTGCCGCCATTGCCGAGGCGCTGCGCCGCATGGGGCGCATCGCCGAGGACCTCCGAAGTGGCCGCTGGCGCGGCGCCACCGGCGCAGCCATCACCGATGTGGTACATATCGGCATTGGAGGTAGCTTTCTAGGGCCCGCCCTGGCCTGCGAAGCCCTCGGTCCCAGCACGGGCCCGCGGATGCATTTCCTGGCCAACGTCGACGGGGTCGCTGCGCAGCGCACCCTCGCGGGCCTAGACCCCACGCGTACCGTGATCATCGTCGCATCGAAATCCTTCAGCACCCTGGAAACCCAGGTGAATGCCCGCACCGTGCGACGCTGGTTTTTAACCCGAGGCCTGAGCGAAGCTGATCTGAAGCACCACTGCCTGGCCATCACCACCCAGCTCGACGCGGCGGCAGCCTTTGGCATTCCGCCCGAGCAGTGCCTCCCCCTCTGGGACTGGGTGGGCGGCCGCTTCTCCCTCTGGTCCCCCATGGGGCTGCCGGTCGCCATTGCCCAGGGCATGAAGACCTTTGAAGCGCTCCTCGCCGGCGCCCGGGCCATGGATGAGCACTTTCGCACGGCGGACGGGGTAGGGAACCTGCCCCTGCTGCTAGCCCTCTTCGAATTTTGGAATCAGAACGTGCTGGGCACCCAGTCCCACGCATTCCTGCCCTACGCCGATGCCCTGACCCAGCTCCCGGCCTATCTCCAGCAGCTCGAGATGGAAAGCAACGGGAAGTCGGTCACGGTGGATGGGCGGCCCGTCTCCGAGGCGACGGGGACCATTCTCTGGGGGACCGTGGGCACGAACGGGCAGCACGCCACGCACCAGCTGCTCCACCAGGGCACCCAGCCTTTCAGTGCCACCTTCGTATTCCCGCGCCGGGGGGCGCCGGGGCTCGAGGATCATCAACGCTGGCTACGGGCCCACTGCATTGCCCAGGCGGAGGCCTTCGCCCGGGGCCTGACGGAGGCCGAAATCCTCGCGAGCCTGACCAATGCTGGCGTCGAGCCCAAGGAAGCCGAGCGCCTCGCACCCCACAAGCGGCTCCCCGGCAATCATCCTTCAAGCCTGCTCATCATCGATCAGGTGAATGCGCATAGCCTCGGCGCGCTGCTAGCCCTGCACGAGCACAAGGTGTTTTGCCACGGTATGCTCTGGGGGATTAATTCCTTCGATCAGTGGGGCGTGGAATTCGGCAAGGTGCTGGGGGATACGCTCTATGCCGCGCAGGCGCCGCAGGGTGACGTCCCGGCGCTCAGCGCAAGTGCCGAGGCGAGCCTTCGTGCGGCCCTCGCCACTGATGGAAAGCCATAACAGTCCAAACCGGAGGGGGAAAAGTCATGTCCGAGGTGCAGCGTTACCCCGTGCCCGCCGACCTGGCCGCCACGGCCCAAATCAACGCCGAACGCTATGAGGCCCTGTACGCTGAATCGATCGAAGATCCCGAGGGCTTCTTCGATCGGCAAGCGCGCAGCCAACTCACCTGGATGAGCGACCAGTGGGATCGGGTGTCTGAGGTAAACATGGCTCGGGGCGAAGTGAAGTGGTTCGCCGGCGGCACTCTGAACGCCTGCGTGAACTGCATCGACCGGCACCTTCCCGAGCGAGCATCGCAAACGGCAATCCTCTGGGAAGGGGACAACCCCGAAGACAGCCGAGCCATCTCCTACCAGGAGGCCTACGAGGCCATCTGCCGGCGCACCGCTGCGCTGGTGGCGAAGTGGACGGGCCTTGGTTTCGTCCACGGCGTTTTGAACACGGACAACCTGTCCGTACTGGGCCTCACCATCGACTACGGCCCCTATGGCTGGCTCGATCGCTACACCCCAGGCTGGACCCCCAATACCAGCGACCACGGAGGCCGCTACCGCTTTGAGCAACAGGCGGCGGTGGCACAGTGGAATCTTGCCCAGTTGGGCAATGCCCTCTATCTCGTGGTTGAGGATGCGCCGGCGCTCCAGGCCATCCTGAACGACTTCGAAACCCACTACCGAAGCTGCTGGCAGGACGAGATGGCCGCCAAGCTCGGCCTAAGCCGCTTCGAACCTCGGGACGAGGGCCTGGTGAGCGAGCTGCTGGGGCTGATGGAGGAGGCGCAGGTGGATCCAACCCTATGCTTCCGCCACCTGGCTGACGTGCCGGCCATGGAAGCCGTTCGCACCGGTGCCCCTCGGGGGATGGCGCTAACCGAGGCCCTTGCGCCCTGCTTTTACGACGACGCGCCATTGGACCACACCCGCCAGGGGCCTTGGGAAGCGTGGATTTTGCGCTATGGCGCTCGGCTGCACGCGGACCCCGGGGATCCGGCAACGCGGCGGGAACGCATGAACGGGAAAAACCCGGCGATCATTCCGCGCAATTACCTGACCCAGCAGGCCATCGATGGCTTAGCAGCGGGAGATGAGGCGCCGCTTCAGCGTCTACTGGCCGGCCTTAGCCGGCCCTATGCGCCGACGGCGGAGGATGTGCCGCTCCTGGGACGGCGCCCGGCCTGGGCGGAAGCTCATCCCGGATGCACGGCCCTCTCCTGCAGCTCATGAGCCTCGCCAGCCCCGGCGCCAGCGATCTCTGGTTCTTACCCCTCGGCGGCACCGGCGAAATTGGGATGAACCTCAACCTCTATGGCCATGACGATCGTTGGCTCATGGTGGACTGCGGCGTCACCTTTGCCGACCACGGCTCTAAAGATCCCCACGTGCAAATGGCGGATCCGGCCTTTATCGAGGGCAGGCGGGAGGCCCTCTGCGGCCTGGTGCTGACCCACGGCCACGAAGATCACCTTGGGGCCGTTGCCCATCTGTGGCCCCGGCTCCGCTGTCCGGTCCTTTGCACCCCCTTCGCCGCGGCGGTGCTGGCCAACAAGCTTCGGGAAGCCGGTCTTCAGGGCAAGGTGCCCCTCACGGTCCTGCCCCCGGACAGCACCTTTTCCCTCGGGCCCTTCCAGCTCCGCTACCTCACCATGACCCACTCCCTCCCCGAGGCTCAGGCCCTGGTGCTCACCACGGCAGCGGGCACGGTGTTTCACACTGGCGATTGGAAGCTTGATGGCGCGCCGGGGCTGGGGACGCCTCCGCCGGAGAGCGCCCTTCGCGCCCTAGGAGAGGCGGGGATTGATGCGCTGGTCGGGGACTCCACCAACGCCCTCACGCCGGGCTATTCCCTGTCCGAGGGATCGCTTGAACGGGACCTGGCCAAGCTCATTCAAGGTGCCCCGGGGCGTGTGATCATCACCGCCTTCGGCAGCAATATCGCCCGGCTCCACCTCTTTGCCCGGCTGGCTGCGCGCTTTGATCGCACGCCTACCCTTCTAGGACGGTCCCTGCGCACCATGGTCCAGGCCGCGGCGGCGAGCGGTTACTGGGATCCGGAGCGGCGCTACATCGACAGCCGAGACGCCGCCTACCTCCCGGCCGAGGCCTGCCTTGCCGTGGCCACGGGAAGCCAGGGGGACCCGGGCGCCGCCCTCGATCGCCTATCGCGCAATCGCCACCCGGACCTACTACTCGAGGCGGGGGATCGGGTGATCTTTAGCGCCCGAGCCATCCCGGGGAATGAACCGCTTATCGAGGCTCTCGTGGAACGCTTGAAGCGCCTTGGGGTGGAGGTGATTAGCGACGAAGATCACCAAATCCATGCCTCCGGACACCCGGCGCAGGAGGAGCTGAAAACCCTCTACGGCTGGCTTAAGCCCGAGCTGGTGGTGCCCACCCACGGCACTCCCAGCCATATGCGCGCCCACGGCCAGCTGGCCCAGCGCGACTGCGGCATTCGAGCCTTGACGGGCCTGAACGGGGACTTGTTTATGCTGCGCCCCCAAGCGGGGGTCCGCCGGGGCTGGGCCCCGGTGGGTCGTCTGGGGGTTGGCCCTAAAGGCCTCGTGCCCATCGCCGCGGAAGGGGAAGACGCTTAGGCGACGGCGTCCTCTAGGAACGCAAGGATCGCGTCGGTGAAGGCGTCGTTTCGGTCGCCGGCGACCATGTGACCGGCGCCGGCCACGTCCACAAAGGCAGCTTTCGGAGCCGCGGCGCGAAAGGCCGCAACCCCCGCCTCCGACACCAATTCGCTCATGCGACCCCGCACCAGCAGCTGAGGACAGCGGATGGCCCCGAGAGCAGCTTCGAGGCGGAGCGCGGCCTGCTCCCGATCCTGGTGCCGCCCCTCGCTCATGAAGGCCGGATCCCAGTGCCAGCGCCAACGCCCATCGTCCCCAAGGCGGAGGTTTTTCTTCAGCCCCTCAAGATTCCGTCGTCCCCGGCGCTGGGGCAGATAGGCCTCGATAGCCTCCGCCGCGTCTTCCAGCTCGGCAAAGCCTTCGGCCATGTTGGCGCGCATAAAACCAACGATGCCGGCCACGCCCTCCGCTTCCAGCCGCGGCGTGACGTCGACAAAGATCACCCCCGAGAAGGTCCCCGGAGTGAGCTCCCCCTCCGCCAGCATGGTAGCCATCCCCCCTAGGGAGGCCCCGACGGCCATGCAGGGCTGGGGCAAGGTTTCTGCCACCGCCACTAGATCGGCGGCGAAGGCCTCGTTGCTGTAGTCCTGATCCGGGCACCAATCACTATCCCCGTGGCCCCGAAGATCGAGCGCTACGGCAAGCCATCCGGCAGCCGCCAGGGCCTTCGCCGTGCCGCCCCAGGCGTAGCGGGTCTGCCCGCCCCCGTGGGCCAGGAGCACGCTGCCCTTGGGCTGGGCCGGCCCCACCACCTGGGCGCGAAGCACGAGGCCGTTGGGCCGGTGCCAACTGCGGTGTTCTGACATCATGTATTTCCCCCCAAGCCCTCGAGGGTACACCAAGATCGGGCTCTAGGCGGTTTCCGTCGGGGCTCGCAGTAGGGCTTCGAGCAGGCGGGGGAGATCGGCGAGGAAGGCCTTGGCTGCCTTACCCCGAAAATGGCCGTGGCGCCGAAGCCACTGCGCCATCGCCATGAGGATAAAGCGCCGCCCGAGGTTGAAGCGCTGACGAAGCAAGGGAAAGGGAACGGAAGAAAAAGATGCCGCCAGACGCTGCCGCGCCTCAAGTTCCGGGGCGCGATCGTAACGATCAAGAAGCGCCTCAAACTCCCCCTCGGGGGAGCAGACCAAGTCAGCGATGCCCTGGAGATAGGCATGAAAGCCCTCATCGCCGCCCACAAGGCTGGCGATGGATTGCACCTGAACGTCCGCAAGATCCTGAATGGAGAAGGGGGCCTTGCGGGTGAGCAACTTTTCGATGAACGCACCCCGATGCCCGGCGAGCTGGTCCATGCGCCGCTCGTGAAGCGCCTCGATCAGCCCCTGCCGCCCCCCAAAGTGGTAGTGCAGCGCCGACTCATTGCGCTGCCCCGCGGCCCGCAAAATAGCTCGAGTCGTGACCGCTCCAAAGCCTTCCGTGGCGAAGAGCGTTTCTGCTGCATCGAGGAGCCGATCACGCGTCTGGGAGGCTGCGCCGCGCCGGGAAGAAGGGCTCGCCATAGGCTGACTCCGATTTAATGAAAGTGGTTAATGCTAGCGAAATCAGCGGCCTGTGGCACCCCCTGGGGCGCCGAGGCCCCAGGGGCTCAAGACGGCTTAGCGGTAGAGGTTAGAGGCCCGCTGCAACGCTTGCTCCGCGCTGTAGACCATTTCCCGCAAGATTTCCGCCGCCGGACGAACAGCCTTCACCATGCCGATGCCCTGACCGGCGAAGCCCGGATTGATATCGCCCCGCTGAGCGCGGTTGGCCGCGGCCAGCACCGGGGAGGCAATCATCCCCTGGTAAGGCATGGTCAGGGGCTCCTTCCCTTCCCGCACCCAGTAATCGGTCCAGAGGCTCCGAATGATGCGCGCAGGCTTACCGGTCACGGCGCGGGAGATGGTGGTGCCATCTTCCTCCGCATCCACAATAGCCTGCTTCTGGAAATCGAAAATCCCTGCTTCGTCGGAGGCGAGGAAGGCCGAACCCACCCAAACCCCTTCGGCGCCGAGCATGAAGGCCGCAGCCACGCCGCGCCCATCACCGATGCCGCCGGCGCCGAGGATGGGCAGATCGCCCACCGCATCCACCACCTGAGGGATGAGTGCCATGGTGCCAATGGGGGAGTTATGGCCCCCACCGTCATGACCCTGAGCCACGATGAAATCGACGCCGGAGCTTTTTACCTGCACCGCGTGCTTCACCTTGCCCACCACGGCGCCCACCTTGGTGCCGTTGGCCTTGAGCCGATCCATCCAGGGTCCGGGATTGCCGAGGCCCGACACATAAACGGGCACCTGCTCCTCAATAACCACTTCCATCTGGGCTTCAAAAAACTCCGCCGACAGCGGCAGGGGCTCATCGGGGTCGCGGGTAACCTTGAGGCTTTCCGGATCCGGGGCCTCAAGGCCAAACTCATCCATAAACTGCTGGGCAAAACCCTGGAGCGGAGCCACCTGCTCCGCGGGAGAGGGCGCCTCCCCGGCCTGCTGCTGATCCCGGGCCCGGCGCACGGACGCGGGCAACAGCGTATCTACGCCAAAGGGCTTATCCGTGAGGGACCGGGTACGCTGGATCCACTCCCGGAGTTGCTTCGGGCCGCAGCCCGCAGCCCCGAGCACCCCGAGGCCGCCAGCATTCGATACCGCCGCCGCCAGCTCCGGCGTGCTGGCGCCCCCCATGCCTGCTAGGAGCACGGGAACCTCGATACCAAACAAATCGCAAATGCGGGTTTTCATTGCCATCCTTTCTCTCCCCTATGATTTCTGCGCCCCGTCGGCGCACCCCCTACCGCACGTTCGGTGTTACGCCATCTTCCCCCCAAGGGCTCGCCCCGGGCAACTCATGACGGCTTTCTCCCGCCGAGGGAAGCCCTTAGACTGGGGCCATCACGCATTCGGGGAGAGTTGTTATGAGCACCGCTGAAGCCATCGGCCAAAATACGGACCTAGCGTCCTTCCGCGCAGAAACCCGCGCCTGGCTGGAAGAAAACTGCCCGGCAAGCATGCGCACCCCCATGCCTGAAGACGAAACGGTCTGGGGTGGCCGCAAGGCCACCTTTAAGAATCCCGATTCGAAGCTGTGGCTCGAGCGCATGGCCAGCCGTGGCTGGACCGCGCCCACCTGGCCCGCGGCCTACGGCGGCGGCGGCCTGTCTGCCGACGAAAACAAAATCCTTCAGCAGGAGCTTGGGCGCATTCAGGCCCGGCCCGCGCTGAACAGTTTTGGCCTCTGGATGCTCGGGCCAGCGCTCCTCGAGTTCGCCTCGGAAGAGCAGAAGCAAACCTATCTGCCGCCCATCATCCGGGGAGAAATTCGCTGGTGCCAGGGCTACTCCGAACCGGGCGCGGGCTCCGATCTTGCCGGGCTGCAAACCCGCGCCGAAGACCAGGGCGACCATTGGGTCGTTAACGGCGCCAAGATCTGGACGAGCTACGCCAACCACGCAGACTGGATCTTCTGTCTCGTGCGCACGGAGCCCGACGCGCCCAAGCACGAAGGGATTAGCTTCCTGCTCTTTGACATGGCCAGCGAAGGGGTCAGCACCTCCCCCATCAAGCTGATTTCCGGCGCCTCCCCCTTCTGCCAGACCTTCTTCGACAACGTCACGGTGCCGAAGGGGCAGCTGGTTGGGGAGCGCGGCAAGGGCTGGACCATCGCCAAGCGCTTGCTTCAGCACGAGCGTCAGATGATCAGCGGCATCGGCGGTAACACGGCCCTCGGCGGTTCCGCCCGGGCCCTGGAAAACCTAGCGAAGCACTATCTGGGCGAGGCCAACGGGCAGATCAGCGACGCCGTCATGCGCGATAAGGTGGCGCGGCACCGCATGAACGACCATGCCTTCCGCCTCACCACGTCCCGGGCCTACGAGGAGGCCAAGGCAGGCAAGAGCGACGGCAACCTCTCGGCCATGTTCAAGTATTACGGCAGCGAGCAGAACAAGCGGAAGTTCGAACTCATGCTCGAGATCATGGGTCAGCAGGGCCTCGGCTGGGAGGGCGAGGGCTTCGAGGACCGAGAGCTCGACATCACCCGCCAGTGGCTGCGCTCTAAGGCGAACTCCATTGAAGGGGGCACGAGCGAAGTT
>RGAU01000041.1 GCA_009919975.1 Gammaproteobacteria bacterium | reverse complement strand
ACCCCGAAGGCGAGGGGCTTCTGAAAAAGGGGCGTAGCCCAGGTGTTATCGATGAGCACACGGATGCCATGAGGCTTCACCAGAGCACATAGCGCCTCGATGTCCTGAAGCCCAAAGCGCGCCGAATTAGGGCTCTCGAGGTAAAGCACGCGGGTTTCCGGGCGGAGCGCCGCTTCCACCTCTGCGAGGTCACCCCCATCCACAAAGGTGGTTCGAACCCCCATCTTTTCCGGCAGGTAGGTGCCCATAAGATTGGCCGCGGGGCCATACACGTTGTTCAGCGTAATCAGGTGATCCCCGGGGCGGAGGCAGTGGAGGAGGGCAGCGCTGATAGCCCCCATGCCGCTGGGGAAGAGGCGCGCCTTTTCCGCCCCCGCCAGCGCCGCCAGGTGGCGCTCCGCGGCCTGCACCGTAGGGTTCAGGATCCGAGAATAGGTGGGAGTACCCGTGCGGTCCTCGAACGCCGCATCGAGGGCGTCCCAGCTATCAAAGGTAAAGGTACTGTTTTGGTAGAGCGGGGGGATCACGGCCCCATAGCGTTCGTCTCGAAAAGGTCCATCCTGAATCAGCTGGGTTTCGGGTTTCAGGCCATCGTTCACGAAGAGGCTTCCTTAGAGGGGGCCGGGCGGTGAAGCCGACCCTGGCCAAAGAGGGCAAAGAGGATCGCGAAGGCG
The DNA here is from genome assembly GCA_009919975.1 of Gammaproteobacteria bacterium. GTDB lineage: Bacteria > Pseudomonadota > Gammaproteobacteria > Pseudomonadales > Azotimanducaceae > Salivita. The sequence goes on along the minus strand of RGAU01000041.1, from coordinate 12,956 downwards.
AAATTAAATAGGGATAGGAGCTGCCACGGGGCGTAGGCGGAAACCGGCACGCCCAGGGTCGCGACCATAAACAGGGCCGTAGCATGCCAGGGCACGAGGCTTTCGAGCATGGTCCCGGTGTCCTCGATGGAACGGGACAGGAGTGGTCGGGGCACGCCAGCGCCGTCGAAGCGACGAGAAAAGGCGTCGCCTACGATGAAGGACGTCGCGCTTTGGTTTGAGGTCATGGCGTTGGTGACGGCGGTGGCCCCCAGGGCAGAAAGCACTAGGGCTGAAGGTTTCTTGGCAAAGGCAAAGGCCCGATTCACCAGCCGGGGCATGGTGTCGAGAAGGTCAATGGCGCCGACGAAGAGGAACACCAGCATAGCGATGAAGATGGCTTCGCTCATGGAATAGAGCCCGCCCCGTTCCAACAGTACCGCAATGCCTTTTGAGCGCCGCGGTGACCTGGGCAGCATCGAAGGGCTGAAGCAGAAGGGCAAGCCCCGTGGCCACCACAATGGACAGCAAAAGCAGGGGCAGGGTGGGGGCTCCGCGCCAGGCTCCGGCCAGCACAATCAGGGGTGGTAGGAGGAGGGCAGGATGGAAGGTAAAGAGGCCCCCCAGGGCCGCCGCAAAGGCCTCCGGCGCTGCAAGATCCGTCGCTGGCGCCGGAGGGTCAAGAAGGCCGAGAGCCGTATACACGGCTAGGGCAAGACCGGCAGCGGGAAGCGTGGTCCAGAGCATGGCCCGGATATGGCTGAACAGCGGGACTTCCGTAGCAATAGCCGCGATATTCGTGGTGTCCGATAGGGGGGAGAGCTTGTCGCCAAAATAGGCGCCCCCAATGATGGCACCGGCCAGCACGGCGGGATCGGCACCCACGGAGAGCCCAATGCCCATGAGTACCACCCCGATGGTTCCCGCGGACCCCCAGGAAGTCCCTGTTAACAGGGAGAAGAGCACGGGAATGAGAAAGGCGAGGGGATAGATCCAGCTTGGGCTCACGAGGGTGACGCCCCAGGCCACCAGCATGGGTATGGTGCCCGAAATGATCCAAGCGCCCACCAAAAGCCCAATAGCAAAGAGAATAAAGATCGCCGGGAGGGCCCGCCCTAGGCGATGGATAATAGCGCCCTGAATTTCGGTCCAGGAGAAGCCGAGCCAGAACAGTTCGGCCATGGCGAAGGCCGCGGACAATACGAAGATCGCCTCGAGCGCCAGGGGCGCTTGGGCAAAGGCCAGGGGCCGCAGCACGAGCCCGTAGAGCAGAAGCGTCAGGAGCACCCAAGCCGGGGCCGTGGCCTGAAAAAAGCTTGGAGCAGGAGGTGTGAGGCTCGGCGTTGTCATAGAGCAAAGTTAGCACAGGGCGCTACACTGCGGGCCTGGCCTGGAGTGCACCTGTGGCGGACGCCTTCGACTATCAATCTTTCCTGAAAACCCTGACCCGTAGGCCGGGGGTTTATCGCATGCTCGATGGGGAAGGGGCGGTGCTTTATGTGGGCAAGGCCCGGGATCTCAAGGCTCGGGTCTCTAACTACTTTCGGGGCCAGGGCCTAACCAGCAAAACCCTCGCCATGGTCCAGCGCATCGCTCGGGTGGAAACCACGGTCACCGGTAGCGAGATTGAAGCCCTGCTTCTCGAACAGAGCCTGATTAAGGCCGAACGCCCGCCCTTTAACATCCTGCTCCGGGACGATAAGTCCTATCCCATGATCGCCCTTACGGAGCACCGGGACTTTCCCCGCCTGCGCGTGTTTCGGGGTCGCCGAGAGGGGAAGGGGAAAACGCTTTTCGGGCCCTTTCCCTCCGCCGGCGCCGTGCGGGAGACGCTCACCGTGCTCCAAAAGCTCTTCCGCCTCCGCAGCTGCACGGACAGCAACTTCGCGAATCGTAGCCGGCCCTGCCTGCAATATCAGATCGGACGCTGCAGCGGCCCCTGCGTGGGGCTCATTGATGCGGCAAGCTACCAAGCGGACCTGCGCCACGCGCTCCTTTTTCTCGAGGGACGATCCGATGCGGTGACTGCCGAGCTCGAAGCGGCTATGGCGAGCGCCGCCGAGGCCCTGGCCTTCGAGGAAGCGGCGCGCCTCAGGGACCAGATCAGTAAGCTGCGGCGCATCCAGCAGCAGCAGCATGTGGTTACCGAGGGGGGGGATGCGGACATCTTCTCTCTCCTCGAGGAGGGTGGACTAACGTGCATCGTTCGCCTCGGGGTGCGCCGGGGCCAGGTGCTGGCCACGGAGCACTGGTGGCCTGACAACGCTCTAGAGCTGGCACCGGAAGCGCTCTTAGGCGAATTCCTGGCCCAGTACTACTTTGGCGAGGAAGGATCAGGCACCGGGGATCGACCTCGGGAAGTGCTGACCTCCCACGCCCTCCCGGACGCGACGATCCTCGCCGAAGCCCTTTCCCAGGCCTTCGGCTATCGCGTACGCCTTTCCCATCAGGTCCGGGGCCAGCGGGCGAGCTGGCTGCGCCTGGCCGAGGTGAACGGTCAGGCTCAGCTAACCCAGCGCCTCGAGGCTCGGGGCCATGGCGCGGATCGCCTCGCTGCCCTCGCGAAAGCCCTTGGGCAAAGCGCAGCGCCGGAGCGCATGGAGTGTTTTGATATTTCCCACACGGGCGGGGAGGGGACGGTGGCTTCCTGCGTGGTCTTCGAGGGAGGGCAGCCTAAGAAGAGTGACTATCGGCGCTTTAATATCGAGGGCATCACTCCCGGGGATGACTACGCAGCGATGCACCAAGCGTTGGAGCGTCGCTACGCTCGGGTGAAGCGAGGGGAGGCACCCGTGCCCGATCTTCTGATCATCGATGGCGGCCCGGGGCAGCTCACCCAAGCCCGCGAGGTCCTTGAAGCCCTTGAACTCACCAGCATCAACTTGCTCGGGATCGCCAAGGGGGTCACTCGGAAGGCCGGACTGGAACAGGTTATCGATGGCGCCACGGGGCGCGTCCTGCCCCTGGCCCCCTCCGACCGGGCCCTTCACCTTTTGCAACATATCCGGGATGAGGCGCATCGCTTCGCCATCACGGGGCATCGGCAACGGCGGGGTAAGCAGCGCACCCAATCCTCCCTGGAGGGCATCGAAGGGATCGGGCCGAAGCGCCGACGGGCGCTCCTCGCTCATTTTGGGGGGCTGAAGGGGGTGCGAAACGCCAGCGTCGACGATTTGCGCCGGGTACCGGGCATTAATGCCGCGCTGGCCCAGAGCCTTTACCACGCACTGCACGGCGCCTAAGCGAGCCCCCGGGGCTGCCCCCGAAGGAGCGGGGGAGTACACTGACGGCACCGCGACACCGCAAGAGTACCGTCATGAATTTGCCCAACCTCCTCACCCTCGTGAGGATTGCGCTCATTCCCGTGCTGGTCCTGCTGATCATGCTGCCCGGAGCTTGGACCTACGAAGCCAGCGCCGCGGTGTTTCTGCTGGCCAGCCTCACGGATTGGCTTGATGGCTATCTGGCGCGGCGCCTAAAGCTACAGACGGCCCTGGGGGCCTTTCTGGATCCGGTGGCGGACAAGCTCATCGTCGTCACGGTGCTGGTCATGCTCACGGGACGCTACGGCGACCTGTGGTTCTCCCTCGCGGCTGCGGTCATCGTAGGCCGGGAAATCATGATCTCAGCGCTGCGGGAGTGGATGGCAGAGATGCAACGCCGGGGCGTGGTGGCCGTGGCCTGGCTGGGCAAGGCAAAAACCACAGCGCAGATGATTGCGATCCTGGTGCTCCTGTACACCCCGGAGACCGCCACGGGCTGGCAACCGACCTTGGGCTTTGTGCTTCTGCTTTTGGCCGCGGTCCTGACCCTGGCCTCCATGGTGAGCTACCTGCGGGCGGCCTGGCCCACGCTGCAGGAAGCCTTTGAGGCGGCCCGTCCTCCGCGCTAGCACCGAGCAAGAAGGCTGGTAATTCAAGCGCGCTTCGGTATCATCTCGCCCCCTGAGGCCGGGTGGCAGAGTGGTCATGCAGCGGACTGCAAATCCGTCTACGCCGGTTCGATTCCGACCCCGGCCTCCATCTCATTCTCCTCGAAGTCCTAGCTAGCCCCTTGGCCTTCCCAGGCCCAAGGCGGGTAAGCTCTGTCTGAGAAAGCAGGCGCAAGGCCCGGGGAGGGGCAGACCACCATGAAGAACGTGATCCTTGGCGTGCTACTGGGCGTGGGCCTGGTGGTACTCATCGCCATGCCCTTTCGCGGGCCCTTGTCCATGTTCCTTGCCCCAAAGGCAAGCCTTCCTCCGGCAGCTGCGGAAGCGAATCTGACCGGCAGCCGTAGCGCCGCCTGGGAAGCTGCGGTTGCCATGGCCGCGAAGGACGACGGGGCGGAGCTTGCGGAGCTGGCTGAAAGCTTCGTCGCCACCAGCGCCGACCCCCTCCTTCGCAATGGCGCCGGCGAGGTGATCTATGACCTTACGAGCTACGATTTTCTTGCCGGTGCTGCACCCGATTCCGTGAATCCTAGCCTCTGGCGCCATGGGCTCTACCGCCTGAGCGACCGCATCTATCAGGTGCGCGGCTTTGATCTATCCATCGTCACCTTTATCGACAGCGGCGACGGATGGATCGTGGTCGATCCCCTTACCGTGGTGGAGTCGGCCCAGAAGGCCAAGGCCCTGGTCGATGCCACCCTGGGCCCCCGTCCCATCCGGGCCCTGATCTACTCCCACTCCCACGCCGACCATTTCGGAGGCGCCCTCGGCATGGTCTCCCAGGAAGCGGTGGACCGCGGGGAGGTGGTCGTACTGGCGCCCGAAGGCTTTCTTCACCACGCCATCGCGGAGAACGTGATTGCGGGCCCGGCCATGGGGCGCCGCGCCCGCTTCCAGTTCGGCAATACGCTCGCTCGCGGCCCGAAGGGGGAAGTGACCTCGGGCCTAGGCCCGGGCCTTCCGCCCGGGACCTTGAGCCTGCTGCCGCCTACGGAGGTGCTCACCCGCACGGGAGAGACGCGGCGCTTTGGAGACCTAACGCTGGAGTTCCAGCTGACCCCGGGGGCGGAGGCACCGGCGGAGATGAACTTCTATATCCCCGAACTTCGAACCCTGTTTGTGGCGGAAAACGCCAATCTAACCCTCCACAACCTTCTCCCCGCTCGGGGCGCCCTGGTGCGCGATGCTAAGGCCTGGGCCGACTACCTAACAGAAACGCTGCGCCTCTATGGAGACCGCTCTGAGCTGCTTTTTGGCGCTCACGGCGTGCCCCGGCGGGGCGCCGCGGCCATCGAGGATTTCCTCAGCCATCACCGGGACGCTTACAAGTATCTCCACGATCAATCCGTCCGCCTCATGAATGCGGGGCTTACGGGCGCGGAACTCGCTGAGGCCCTTGAGCTTCCCCCGGCGCTCGCCGAGCGCTGGTTCAACCGGGGCTATTACGGGACGCTGAATCACAACGCGAAGGCCGTGTATCAGCGCTACATGGGCTGGTACGACGGGAACCCGGCCAACCTTTGGCCCCTACCCCCGGAAGCGGAGAGCCAGCGCTGGATTAGGGCCCTTGGCGGGGCAGAACCGGCCCTGGAGCAAGCCCAGGCCGCGGTGGAGGCGGAGGACTGGCGCTGGGCGGCAACCTTACTCAACCGCATCATCTTTGCGGGGGAGGGCGGGGATGAAGCCAAGGCCCTGCTGGCATCGGTCTACGAGCAGCTGGCCTTCCGGGCGGAAGCGGGAACCTGGCGAAACATTTACCTCACCGGCGCCCAGGAACTCCGGGACGGGGTCCGCCAAGGCGGGCTTAGCGTGGCTAACCAAGCCATCGTGGCGGCAACGCCGACGGCCATGCTGCTGGACTTCGTGGCCGTGCGCCTGAATCCGGAACTGGCCCTGGCGTCGCCCTTCGTCCTGAATCTCCGGCTTTCGGACCGGAACGAGACCCACCGCATTGAAGTTCGCAACGGCGTGCTGATTCACGAAGAGGATCAGCTTGCCGCGGACGCGCCGACCCTTACCCTCACTTATCGAAGCTTACTCATCGGCCTTTTTGGTCAGCTGCCCCCGGCGGTCGTGCTGGCTCGGGACGATGTGGAGGCCTCGGAGGGGGCCAAGCCTTTACTCGAAGCCTGGCTATCCATGCTCGATCCCTTGAATCCCCTTTTTCCCATCGTCACCCCCTAGGGAGGCCTGTCATGCGCAAATACTGCCTACTGATCCTCGCCCTTTTCCTTCCGCTCCTGTCCTGGGCGGAGGAGGAAATGACCATCTATTCGGAGCTGACCTATCTGAGCGCAGCTCCGGGGGCAGAGGCCGCCCTGGAGGCTGCCCTGCTGGAAAACGACGCGGTGGTGGCGCAGGCACAAGCCAACGCCCGGGGTCTCTTTGCCTGGGCCCTCTACCGCGTGCTCTACCACGATGGCGCCTACAGTCACGTGGTCATTCGCCAGGCCATTCAGCGGGAGGGCCTGTCTCCCCTCGCGCAGGCGAGCACAGCAGAAACCTTGGGGGTCGAGCTAGGCGGCCGGCTCCGAGGCTTGGCTCGGGAGGAGGGGCGACAGGTGTACTCCCTCGAGCAGTTTCACACCAATTTAGCGCTGCGGGACCGGCCCTTCCTGACGGCGATCTTCCTTGCCAGCGACGATGAAAGCGGCACCCGGGCGGTCCTCCAAGACCGCTTCGGACCAGCCCTGAAGACGCTAATCGCGGATGAAGCGGGGCCCGCGGCCTATTCCCAGTATCGGCGCCGCCTGCCCAGCGCCGGGGGGGATCACGATCGAGTGCTGGTCCTTCAGTACCCCACCTTTGCGGCCATGGGAACGAGCGCCCCGGCGGAAGCGGCCTTCGCGGACGCGGGGGACAGCCTGGAGGCGGCGGAGGCCGCCCTCGGCGAGGTTGCCTCCCTGGTTCGCAGCGAACACTGGCAGCTCGTTCAGGTGGTGACGCGGCAGGCAGAGAATTGATCCGCCGATCCCGCCTTACCGCACCGCTGCGGTGCCTAGGGGCCTTGCTGTTCCTAAACGCCGGTGTCGCCTTCGCCGCGGCGCCGGCTCCCCGGGAAGCGCTTTTGGAGGAGGATAGCAAGCCCTGGGAAGCCGACCTTGGACTCCAGGCCATGGCGCGGCTGCAGCCCGGCCTTCAGCGTAACCACGTGGCCCTCTACTTTGGCGGTGAGATCACAGGGCAGGGGCTCGGCCTCCCAAGTCAGGAAGCCATGGAAACAAGCTTTCCCGGGGAAACCTCCCTTGCCCTGACCTTCCGTCTGTCGACCCTTCCTGAGCCCCTGCACCTCACCGTGCCTAGGCGAGGGGCGGGGGTTTACCCCGTGGGCCCGCAGGGCCCGGGCCGGGCTGAGTTTGCGGGGGAGAAGAACCTCCAGGGGTTCGTCCACTTTGATCGCCTCGACGCGGTCGGCCTAAGCGGTTGGTTCTTCCTTCGGGTTCGCTCGACTACGGGGGATACGCTTCAGACCTTCGGGGGCGCCTTCCGTGAGGTTTCGCCCTAAGATAGGGCCTTCTTGTTAAGCGAGACCTCATCATGCTGACCCGCGCTGTGCTTCTGCTGACCTTCGCCCTCGCGAGCCTTCCCTTGCGCACCTGGGCCGCTCCCGCGGCGGAGCTTGAGAGCGCTGGGGGCAAGGTGACCCTCGATACGCGGGTGACTCAACGGGTGACCCGCAACGACGACAGCGGCGCTGAGGAAATCGTTTATCTGGAAGACACCTGGCTGGCACCGGGGGCAATCCTTCGCTACGAACTGATTATTCATAATCAAGCTGAGGCCGAGGCCGTGGCGGCGGAAAGCCTCCTCGTAACCACGCCACTCCCGGAAGGGGTGGAGTTCCTCGAGGGCCTGAAGCCCTCGGGCCCGGTGGTCTTTACGCTGTCGGCGGACGGCGGCGTTACCTTCGAGGCGCCGGAGAAAATTGCTCCCGCCTCCGTGACCCACCTGCAGTGGCGCATTATGGAAAGCCTTCCTCCCGAGGCCCGCCGGACCCTCGCCTTTGAAGCACGGCTCCTCTAACCCGCTTCTGGGTCTGGGGGCGATCCTCGGGGCGCTTTTTTTGGCGCTACTCCAAAGCCTTCCCGTTCTCGGGTCCACCGCGGGCCTTCCCGGGCAGATCGCTCCCTTTGTGGTGATGGATGAGCGGGATGTCCAGGCCGCCCTCACGCTGGCCAAGGTGGGGCGTGGGGATCGGCTCATTGACCTGGGCTCCGGCGATGGGCGAATCGTCATCGCGGCGGCGCGACGGGGTGCGGAGGCCCTGGGTATCGAGCTTGATCCGAGCCTGGTCATGAAAGCCCGCCGCGCCGCCAAGGAGGCCGGCGTGGAAAAGCGGGCTAGCTTTCTCGAGGGAGATCTATTTGCTCAGGACCTCTCCGGTGCCACGGTGGTGACCCTCTATCTCTTCCCCGATGCCAATCTTGCCCTCCGCCCGAAGCTGCTTAAGGAACTGAAGCCTGGGACGCGCATCGTTTCCAATAGCTTTGACCTGGGAGACTGGAGACCGGATGCCCGGCGCATGGTGCACCGCACGCGGGGAACGCTTCCAGCTTGAGCAACGCTATCAGGTGCTGCAGCTGCGCTCTGGGCCAGCGGCCCTGGGCCTCAGCGGCCCCTGGGAAGGCTGGATTCGAGGCAGGGAGCTAGTAAGCAAAGGGGCCCAGGGGACGCTCTCGGGGCGCCTTGAGGGGGATCAGCTGATCCTTCAGGCTTCCGGGGTAGGCAGCGTGAAGGCGACGCGCTGTTGACGTTCAAGGGTCAGGGGATCGGCCTGGCCCTGGGTCCAGCGAGCCCGCACCGTCAGCATCAGGCTAGGGGGTGGGCTACGGCGCCATTCGGCGGCCTGACCCAGAAGGCGTGCCCCCATGAGGGGGCAATGGAGGAATTGCGTCCCCCCTTGCTTGGAAGCTTCCGCGGTGCAGGGGAGGGTGTCCCCGCCGACCGTCAGGCTTAGGGCATCGAGCGTACCCCCCGCAGGCATAAGCTCGGCGGAGAGAACCAGAGCATCAGCCGTGAGGGTGCTGCTCAGCAGCTTGAGGCTAGGGGGCGTCGGCGGGGGAAAGAGGGCGCAGCCCGCAAGAGCTGCCCCCCCCAGCAGAGCAATCGCCCCGCGCTTATACCGCCGCCGCAAGGTCTAACGTTTCCTTCACTTCGCGCTTCAGGAACTTACCGTTGGCATTCCGGGGCAGGGAGTCCCGCTGCAGCCACAGGTAGCGGGGCACCTTATGCTTCGCAATACGGGTCAGGAGGTCCGCCCGGAGGGCCTCCGGGTCTACGTCAGCCCCAGGCTTCAGAACGATGACCGAACCCACTTCCTCGCCAAGGCGATCGTCCGGTACCCCGAAGACGATGCATTCCGCGATGCCCTCCGCCTCGTAGATGGCCGATTCCACCTCGGCGCAGTACACGTTCTCACCACCGCGGATCACCATGTCCTTCTTGCGATCGACGATGTAAACAAAGCCGTCCTCGTCCACCCGAGCCACGTCACCGGTGCGAAGGAAGCCGTCGACGATGGTCTCCGCCGTGGCGTCTTCCCGATTCAGGTAACCACGAATCACCGGCGCTCCGCGCACCGTCAGCTCGCCCACTTGTCCCGGGGGCAGGGGATTGCCCTCATCGTCGATGATCCGCAGCTCAAAGTTAGGCATGACTGGGCCGCAGCTTTCGGGACGGTCAACGAAGAAATCGCCGGAGATCGCGGTGATAATCCCGCAGGTTTCCGTCATGCCGTAGCCCGTGTTTGGCTTCGCCGTGGCCACGGCCTTATCAATCTGCCCCACCAGGTCGGGCTGGAGCTGCGCCCCACCGCCCCCGAGCTGCACCATGGAAGAGGTGTCGGTCTTCGGGAAATCGGGGTGGGCGAGGAGTTCCCGAGACATGACGGGCACGCCGCTCATGGTGCTGACCTTCTCCCGTTCGATGAGCTTAAGCGCCTCCCCCGCATCCCACTTATACATCAGCACCAGCTTGCCGCCGCTGAGCGTGCCCCCCTGGGCCGCGCAGTTGTTAGCGGTCACGTGGAACAGAGGGGTGGTAATGAGGCTCACGCCTTGGGGCGGGTTCTCAAAATCTTCGGGCTTGGCGTTGCCCAGGGCCACCTGCGTACCCGCAAGGCACCCTGCCCAAAAAGCGAGGTTCATGACGTTATTAACGCAGCCCCGGTGCGTCTGCAGCGCACCCTTAGGATTCCCCGTGGTGCCCGAGGTGTAAAAGATACAGGCATCGCTGTCCGGGTCGATGGTGACCTGGGGCAGGGGACCACCGTGATCGCGAAGCGTTTCATAGGCCACGGCGCCCTCCGGGGCCTCAAAGCGCACAGCGATGAGGGTTGGATTACCCGGCAGCTCGGGCTCATCCTTGATGCGTGCGTATCGCTCCTCGTCAAGGAAGAGGAACTTGGGCTCCGAGTCGCTCAGCCCGTAGCGCATCTCCGGGGTGACCCACCACGCGTTCATGCCCACCACCGTGGCGCCGATGCTCGCGATCGCCCAGTAAATCAGCATGAACTCGGGGTAGTTACGCATAGCGATGGCCACCCTGTCCCCAGGAACGACACCATGCTCAACCAGCCAAGCCGCGATAGACGCCACCTCCTCATGAGCTTGGGCGTAGGTCCAGCGCTCGTCCTGGTAAACGAGGTACTCGCGCTCAGCGAATTGCTGGGAGGACAGCCAGAGCTCGCGCAGGCTGGGCGGGGCGTTCTTGTAGGTCTTAGTGGGGATCCCCCGCACATCGACCGTAGTGATTTCAAAGTTGCCCTCGGGCCCCGTGAGTGATTGCCAAACCTGCTTAAGCTCTGCGTACATCCCCGCCTCCCCTGTCAGTAGAGCGCTCGATTCTGCCCAAGTCCTGGCACGGGTAAAAGGTCCGAGGAGGCAGAAACGGGTTCCCGGGGCGGAAAGCCCTGCTAAACTCCCAACGGCTGCCGGTGTGGTGAAATTGGTAGACACACGGGACTTAAAATCCCGAGGGGGAAACCCCGTGCCGGTTCGAGTCCGGCCACCGGCACCATCCTCGCTAGGGCGCGATTGCCACCCGTCGCTCAAAAATGAACTGGAACTGCAATTCCCCAAGGCTTGCCCCTTCTGGGCCAACGGGCGTGCCCGCCTGGGGCGCTTGGAACAGGCACCAACCATCCTCTAGGGCAGCCAGGGCCGTCGCGTAGGGGGGCGCGTCGGGGCCCTTGGCGGCGGGCAGGGCTTGACCCTTCCCCTTTGCGCCGTCATACAGCGCCCAGGCCACCACCTCCGCATCCAGCGCGCTTTCTGCAAGCCATAGATAGAGCAGCTGCTGATGCATTAAGGCTGCTCCTCCTCAAGAACCCCTTCTCGAACCCGTTTGCGCGTTTGGTAGAAGTCCACGTCATAGGTGAGATCGCCGGTCAGATAGCGCCACAGGGCGGCGCGCTGCATTTGCTCATAGCGACCTTCGTGTCCCCGCTGCCAAGGCGCCATGCGGCGCAAACGCTGCGCAACGGTGTTGCTTCCCGGGTAGGCGAAGCTGTGGTCCCGGGGGCTATTGTGGAGTTCCGCCAGATCGGCCGTGTTCCAAAGCCGCTGCTGAGGCTCTCGAGGATTAAGCCGGAGCTTGTACATCCACCGATCCTCCGCGCTGGGATTGGGTTGCCCGGCATGCCAGAGCCCCTGATGAAAGACGAGGAGGGTGCCGGCCGGACCGCTGTAGTGCTGCTCCCCCAAAACGTGCTGATAGCGAGCGATGCCCTCGGCGCGAGCGCGGCGCAGATGGCTGCCGGGCACAAAACGCGTGCCACCGCCTCCTGGAGCCACGGCCGTGGGGAAATAAAAGAGCTGGATATCGAAGGCCTGACCCGCGGGCTCGAGGACCGCGTCAACGTGTAGATGCTGACCCCGGGGCGCTCCCGCGGGAATATGGTGAATGAAGTCGTGGTCAAAGGCCGGGTTCGCGCCGACGAGGGATTCGATGATCCCTGCGACCGCCGGGAATCTGAGCACCGCTCCCAGGGCCGAGGGGGCCGGGTAGCACGCTTCTAGGGGCGTCAAACTCTCCGGGCTTTCCTGAGACTCGATGCCCCGATCCAAGCGCCCAGCCCGCCCCCCAAGCCCATGGAGGGTCCGGCGAAGCTTGCCTGGGGCGAGGGCCTTCATCTCCTCTAAAGCCGCCCGATTCAGGGGCTCGGGGATAAGCGCATCAAAGCGCAGGAAACCGTCGGCCACGAAGGCCGCCATGGCTGCAGTGCTCAGCCGATGCCGTGGGTCCTCCATGGCCTTTCCCTCGGGGCCTAGGCGGCCCGGGCCTTGGGATGAAGCATCACTTGCATGGAGGCGTAGCCCTTCACAAAGTTCGATCGGACGCGCTCCGGTTCGGCCAGCACCTCGATATGCTCGAAGCGCTTGAGCAATTCCTCCCACAGCACGCGAAGTTGCATCTCGCCCAGGCGATTACCCATGCAGCGGTGGACCCCATAGCCGAAGGAAACGTGCCCCCGGGCATTCGGGCGATCAATCATGAGTCGATCCGGATCCTCGAAAGCGCGCTCATCCCGGTTGCCGGAGACATACCACATGACCACCTTGTCTCCCGCCTTCATCTGCTGCCCCTGGAACGTGAGGTCTTCCTTTACCGTTCGGCGCATGTGGGCCAGGGGCGTTTGCCAGCGGATGATTTCCGCCACCATGTTAGGAATGAGCTCGGGGTTCGCCTTCACCTTGGCGAAGGCCTCGGGGAATCGGTTCAAGGCGTAAACCCCACCGCTAATGGAATTCCGGGTGGTGTCGTTGCCGCCGATGATGAGCAGGTTCAACTGCCCCATAAAGGTCATGGGATCCATCGCCGCAAAGGCCGGGGACTGAGCCATAAGCGATATGAAATCGTTGCCCGGCTTGGCCTCCCGCTCTTTCCAGAGGCGGTAAAAGTATTCCAGCATGGCATTGAGTTCTTGCCGGCGCTTTTCCTCGCTGACCTTCCCCGAACCCGTGGCGGAGCCAGAGGTGGCCACGTCGGACCAGTAGGGGAGCAAATGGCGATCCTCGAAGGGGAAATCAAAGAGCGTGGCGAGCAT
>RGAU01000005.1 GCA_009919975.1 Gammaproteobacteria bacterium | reverse complement strand
TGGCGCTTTTCCACGGCCTTCTCGAGCCGAGCCCGTTCGGCCGCAGGATCGATGAGACCCGCGAGGGGGACAAGCACCTTCAGACTGCCCACAAGGGCCAGGGCCGCCGGGGGCGGCTCCGTTCCTTCCGGGAGGCGCTCCATGCCCTCAAGGCCGGCCAGCTGTTTCAGCAGCACCATGTTCCGTGCCGCTCGGAGGTCATCCTCCGGAGTGCCATCGGCGAGAAGCACGGGTAGCTTCACCTTCCCGGTCAGATTCATCTCCCCCCGAATGGTCCGCAGGCCTTCGATCATGGCCTTCAGCCAGGTCACCTCGGCCTCCGCGTCAGGATTTACGGCGTCGCCATCCTGCTGAGGGTAGGCGGCGGTCATGAGCGTGGGCCCCGTAAGCCCCAGCCGTGGCGCTACCGTGCGCCAGAGCGTTTCCGTGAGGAAGGGCATGATGGGATGCATGAGGCGAAGGAGGGTTTCGAGCACCTCAAGGAGCGTTCTCCGGGCGGCGGCCTGGGCCTCCGGGGTGCCTTCCCGTAGCACGGGCTTGGTGAGTTCGAGGTACCAGTCGCAGTACTCGTGCCAGGTAAAGTCATAAAGCTTCTGGGCCATGACGTCGAAGCGGAAGGTTTCGAAGGCGAAGTGCACGTCTTCGATGAGGCCCTGAAGACGGGAACGAATCCAGCGATCGGCAAGGGACAGTTCTCCGCCGCTCAGCTCGTCGCTCTCCGTGTTGCTTAATACGTAGCTCGCGGCGTTCCAGAGCTTGTTGCAGAAGTTTCGGTAGCCCGAAATGCGGGCCAGGTCGAAGCGCACGTCCCGGCCCGTGGAGGCGAGGGCGCAGAAGGTAAAGCGCAGGGCATCCGTTCCAAAGGCTGGAATGCCCTCGGGGAAGTCCCGGCGCGTGGCCTTCTCAATTTTCTTGGCCAGCTGGGGCTGCATCATCCCCGAGGTCCGCTTTTGCACCAGGGCTTCAAGCTCGATGCCGTCGATGAGATCCAGGGGGTCCAAGCCATTGCCCTTGGACTTGGACATCTTCTGCCCCTCCGCATCCCGCACCAGGCCGTGAATGTAGACGGTTTTGAAGGGCACCTCACCGGTGAACTTGAGGGTCATCATGATCATTCGGGCGACCCAGAAAAAGATAATGTCATGCCCCGTCACCAGCACATCCGTCGGATGGAAGGTGCGTAGGGCCTCCGTGTCCTCGGGCCAGCCCAGGGTCCCAAAGGTCCAGAGGGCGGAGGAGAACCAGGTCTCGAGTACGTCCGGGTCCTGGCGGAGGGCGACCGCTGCGCCGAGGCCATGGGCTTCGCGCACGGCTGCTTCGCTACGGCCGACATAGACCTGGCCTGCCTCGTCGTACCAGGCCGGGATGCGGTGCCCCCACCAAAGCTGGCGGCTGATGCACCAGTCCTGGATGTCCCGCATCCAGGAGAAGTAGACGTTTTCGTACTGCTTAGGCACGAAGCGGACGGCGCCGGTCTCCACGGCCTCGATGGCCGGCTTGGCCAGAGTTTCCATGGCGACGAACCATTGATCCGTAAGGTAGGGTTCGATGACCGCCCCGGAGCGATCGCCGTGGGGCACCATGAGGGTGTGATCCTTCACCTCGTGAAGGAGGCCCTCGGTCTCGAAGGCCTCGAGGATGGCCTTTCGTGCGGCTTCCCGGCTCAGGCCCCGGAAGGCCTCCGGGGCGCTGTCGTTGATGCGGGCGTCTTCCGTGAAGATATTGAGCAAGGGCAGATCATGGCGCTGGCCCACGGCGTAGTCGTTGAAGTCGTGGGCGGGGGTGATTTTCACGCAGCCCGTGCCGAAGGCTGGGTCGACGTAGTCGTCTGCGATAATCGGGAGGGACCGCCCCGTGAGAGGAAGGGTGACCCGGGCGCCGATGAGGTGCTGGTACCGGGGGTCCTCGGGGTGCACGGCCACCGCGGCGTCCCCCAGGAGGGTTTCCGGCCGGGTGGTGGCCACCACTAGATAGGGCGCGCCGTCAGCGCTTTTTACGCCGCCCTCGAGGGGATAGCGCAGATGCCAAAGGGACCCCTTCTCTTCGCGATTTTCCACCTCAAGATCGGAGAGGGCCGTTTTCAGGACCGGGTCCCAGTTGACGAGCCGCTTGCCCCGGTAGATGAGTCCTTCCTCGTAAAGCCGAAGAAAGACTTCCTGCACCGCGGCGGAGAAGCCCGGATCCATGGTGAAACGCTCCCGGCTCCAATCCACGGAAGCACCCATGCGCCGAAGCTGCTGGGTGATTTGCCCGCCGGAGCTTTCCTTCCATTCCCAGACCCGCTTAACGAAGGCCTCCCGACCGAGCTCGGCGCGGGATTCCTGGGTGGCTTCGAGCTGGCGCTCCACCACCATCTGGGTGGCGATGCCGGCATGATCGCAGCCCACCTGCCACAGGGTGTTGTGCCCTGCCATTCGCTGGTAGCGCACGAGCGCATCCATGAGCGTGTCCTGGAAGGCATGGCCCATGTGAAGGCTGCCGGTCACGTTCGGCGGGGGAATCATGATGCAGTAGGGCGTGCCCTCACCGCTGGGGGCGAAGTAGCCGGCCTGTTCCCAGTGGGCGTAGAGATCGGCTTCCAGGGCCTCGGGCTGGTAGGTCTTTTCCATGGACGTGGAGCTTCGGCCGGGACGTTACGCCTCCCGGTCCTTTAGGTCGTGATGGTGCAGGGGGTAGCCCCGTTCCCGGTAAAAGCGGTAGTGGGCCCGACCGGCTTCGCGTACGGCGTCATCTTGGCAAATGATTTCGGCGACGCGGTCGAAGGCGGCGAAATGGGCGCTCCGTTCAAGGCGCAGGTTGATCAACCACTCATGCACGGGGAAGGGGGCGGTGCCAAGGGCATCCAGTTCGCTTTCCAGCGCGAGCAGGATCGGCGCCGCGCTGGCTTCCGGCGCCCGGAGTGGGGCGGAAGGCATGAAGGCCCCTGGAAGCCCCCAGAGCCGCTCTGCGAGCCGGGCCCGGGCGGCTTCGTCGTCGCAAAGCAGCAGGGCCCGTTGCCCGGCCCGCACGGCCTTCGCCGCCAGCCGGGCCGCGAACTGTTCCCGAGCGTCGAGACGCAGCGCCGGCAGGACGTAAAAGTCGATGCGGGTCATCGCCGCGGCCCCTGGCGTCGAACCCTTAGGCGCATTGCGCCTCGAGGTAGCGCATAAGGAGGCGCACCGGGCGCCCCGTAGCGCCCTTGTCGGCGCCGGTACGCCAGGCCGAACCGGCGATGTCGAGGTGCGCCCAGGGATAGGCCTTGGTAAAGCGCGCGAGGAAGCACGCAGCGGTGACGCTGCCCGCTTCCCGGCCCCCAATGTTCGCCATATCGGCGAAGTTGGACTTCAGCTGCTTTTGGTAGGCCTCCCAGAGGGGCATGCGCCAGGCGCGGTCGCCGGTGCCTTCCCCGGCCTCAAGGAGGGCGGCGGCGAGGTCGTCGTTGTTGGCGTAGAGCGCCGTGGCGGGGCTGCCCAGGGCGATGACGGCGGCCCCGGTAAGGGTGGCGATGTCTACAACGGAGGCGGGCTTAAAGCGCTCGGCGTAGGTTAGGGCGTCGCACAGCACGAGCCGGCCTTCGGCGTCCGTGTTCAGGATTTCCACCGTTTGCCCGCTCAGGGTTTTGACGATGTCCCCGGGGCGCGTGGCCACCCCCGAGGGCATGTTCTCGGCCGCGGCAATCACGCCAATGACGTTCACGGGCAGCTTGGCTTCGGCCGCGGCGGAGAGGGTGCCGAGGACGCTCGCGGCGCCGCACATGTCGTACTTCATTTCGTCCATGCCGGGGCCGGGCTTCAAGCTAATGCCGCCGGTGTCGAAGGTGATGCCCTTACCCACGAGCACATGGGGTGCGGCGTTCCGGGCACCGCCGCTGTAGCGCAGCACGATGAGCTTGCCGGGCTGCGCCGAGCCCGCGGAGACCGCGAGGAAGGCGCCCATGCCCAGGCGCTTCATCTCCGCTTCCGACAGCACCTCAACCTTTACCGTGCTGTGGGCCTTAGCGATACGCTGCGCTTCCTTGGCAAGGTAGGTGGGATGGCAAACGTTCCCGGGCTCGTCGCCGAGGGTACGGGTCAGGGCGATGCCCCGGGCAAGGGCTTCGGCCCGGGTGAGGGCCTTCTGCTGGGCGGCGCCAGCCCGACCGCTCTGCAGCAGCACAAGGCTTGCTGCCGCCACGGGCTTGGCCGTTTTCAGGTAACGATGGAAGCGATAGCGCGCATAGTGCGCGGCGAGCACCGTTTCCTCCGTCAGCGCGGCGGCGTCAAGGCCCGCCGCGGTGCCGTCGCTAAGCAGGCACGCCAGGGACTTTGCGGGGCTTTTGCAGGCGGCGCTAAAGGCCGCGGCCAGCCCTTCCCGCAGCCCTTCCATGGCGCCGTCCCCACCGCACTGAAAGAGCAGGACTCGGGAGGCCTTCAGCCCCCCGGCGATGGGCAGCAGCAGGGTGGCCCCGGCGCTGGTGCCGAGATCTCCCTGGGTGAGGCAGCGGCCCGCAAGGCCGCCCAGGGCCGCATCAAGATCGAGGGCCCGGCCCTTGAGGGCCGCGCCAAAGACGGGAACCAAGAGGAGGTCGCAGGGGTGCTTTGCCGGATCACCGGATTTGAATGCGATTTTCATGGAGATGCCTTCTTCCGTGGCCGCTGGGAAAGGGTCAGTCTAGCGGAGCTGGGCGGGGGAAGCAGCGCTAGGAGGGGTGGTGAAGCACCACGCGCGTGCCAGAGGCGCGATCGCTCCAGCTGCGCTTCATGGGATCGAGCAGCATGACCCAATAGCCAAGGCCGAAGGCGAGCAGCGACGGGTAGGCCACGAGGTAGCGTTTGAGGGCCGCAAGCAAGGTGATGTTGTGGCCCTCCGCGTCCTGCACCCGAAGGCGCCAGGCCTGCATGCCCAGGGTTCGCCCGTAGCGCACCCAGAAGAAGGCAAAAAAAACGAAAATTTCGATAAAGAGTGCGCTAGATAGGAGCGGGCCGGTGACCGTTTGCATTCCCTCGAGGGAGGCCGTGGTGGCGTCCGGGGCCAGCTCTGGGCGGGGCGCAAAGAGATTGGCCAGGCCCGTGGTGGTGAGCACGATGGCCAGCACCAGGAGGCCGTCGTAGATCATGGCCATCAGGCGCCGTAGGAGGCCTGCGGGGGGCAATTCCTCAAGGTTCAATGTCGCAGCAGGCACGGCTGGCGAGGCTCCTTAAGGGGGAAGATGGTGCCGGAGGTGGGACTTGAACCCACACCCCCTTGCGGGGACCGGATTTTGAATCCGGCGCGTCTACCAATTCCACCACTCCGGCGTGGGAGCGCGATCATACCTAGCTTCGATCCCCCCGCCAACGCGCAGCCTGGGTCAGCACCACTGGACGGGAGCGTGCTGGCGGTGTCTCATGGCGCCCTGCTAAGGCGGCAGGAAACAAGGGAGAAGAGCCTTGAGGAACGGGGTGGCGTGGCACCTGGTGGGCATGATCGGTCTCTGTGGAGCCCTGTGGGGCTGTGGTGGAGGCGGCGCCCTCGGGGAAAGCAACGACGGCCGCTTGGTTACGCGGAGCACGGTGGCTCTTCGGGGCACGGCGAGCCTGGGGGCCGAGCCTGCGCTCTCCGGCGGCCGGTGCGTGGCCGTAACCCTTGATGAACAAGTGCAACATGCAGCCACCGTGGACAGCGATGGTGCCTTTCTCCTGCTCGTTCCGCCCACCTTTGAGGGGCGCCTGCGCTGTGCCCTGTCGCCGTCCTCGGGCCTCTACCTTGAGCGCTACGTGGATTTGACCGGCGCGCAGGAGGGAGACGATCGGCTGGGGCTGGATCTGTCCCCCTTAAGCACGCTGGTAGCGCGAAAGCTGGTTTTTGATCGCTTGGATGGTCGTCTTACGGCGCCCGCGGAGGCGGAGGGGCTGGCCTTGCTGGATGCGCCGGGGGCGGATTTGGCGCGCCTGGCCGAGGGAATGGATGCCGCCTTCCAGGTGCTTCGGGGCGACGCCCTGACCGTGGATACGGAAGCGGTCATGCTTGATCTCTTCGCCGACGGGGTGGCGGATCTTGAGCCCCTCGCGGAACGGGCCGAGGCCCTGGCGACGGCGCTGGCTGCCTCCGGCCCCCATGCCGAGGCCTTCCGCGCCACCTTCCCATCCCTGGCCCTCACCCTGCTGCATCACGCTGGGGGGGCGTCGGCCCTGCTGGATGCGGGGGATCTGTCCTCTGATGCTCAGCCCGTGGGGGGGATTGGCCGCTTTGTCACCGCGCTCCGCGCCGCTCAGGACGCGGCTCCCGGTGCGGTGCTGACCGTGAGCGCGGGTAATCAGATCGCCCCGGGTAAGGCGCTGGCCGTGAGCCTGGAAACGGGCGCGGAGTTCTATGACGTGCGGGCCGTGGAGCAGGTGGGCTACGACTTTATCGGCGTGGGGTCCCGGGACCTTTCCCTGTCGCCGTCTCTCTTCGCCGTGTTCGCCAATGATCTCGAGCCCACCGTGCCCGTGGTGAATTCCGTCATTGACGGCACCTTTGAGCAGAGCTGGCAGCGCCTACGCACGGAAGGGCGCCTGGCCAATGCGCTCCTGACCCGGGCCGCGGGGCGGCGTGTGCTGGTGCTGGGGGCGGTGGATCCTAACCTCGATCGGCGGACGGCCACGCGCCAGCTGCGCCTCCCGGACCAGGCCACGCTCGTGGCGACGCTGCAGGCACGCATAGACGAGGCCGCGCTGGCCGGTGCATCCGTGGTGCTGCTCCTCGTGGACCAGGGAAGCCTTGAAGCTGATTTAGCCTTGGGGGCGAGCCTCTCCGGCGTTGATCTGCTTTTGTCAGCGACGCCAGCCGTGCTGGCCTCGGAGAACGATCTTTTAGTGCCCGGGGACACGGTGGCCGGACCTTACCCCACCTTGGGCACGGATGCCGCCGGTGCGCCCCTGGCCCTGGTGGCTACGGCTGATCGCTATCGCTATCTGGGACGCCTTCAGGCCGAGCTAGACAGCTTCGGGGTCTTTACCCAAGCGCTGGCGCCCAGCGGTCCCCTGCGCATTCTGGGCGCTCCCGCGGAGGATGGGGTCGAAGCGGACAACACGCTCCAAACGTCCGTGCTGGATCTGCTCGCGAGCGATCTGGCGGTGCTAGAAGACGCGACAGCGGCGACCCTAGGGGTCGCCTTGGACGCCGGGGCGGCGGCTCTGCGTGCTGGGGAAACGAATTTCGGGGATCTCGTGGCCGACGGGGCCTTCGCCGCAGCCCGGAGCACGGCCTTTAACGCCGGGGCGCCGTCGCCCCAGGTGGGGATTCTGGATGCGGGCAGCTTTACTTCCGACGAGGTGCTGCCTCCGGGGGCGCTGACCCGGGGGGCGCTCTTCGATCTGGTGTCCAGCGAGCGCACCTTAGCGGTGTTCAATCAGGTTTCTCCCGTTTCCCTCAAGGCGCTGCTGGAGCGGGGCCTCGCCGAGCCGGGCAGTGACGCTTTTCTGCAGCTGTCGAACCTCGAGCTCGAGGCCGATCTGACCCAGCAGGCTCAGGTGCTGGCGGAAGACGGAACGGTGGCGATCGCGGGGGCGCGGGTACGCCGCCTCGCCACGCCCAGCGGCGTGGTGCTGGTGGAAGAGGGCGCCATCCTCGCCTCGGCGCCGGCGCTTAACGTGGCAGTGACCAATGCTCTCTTTGAGGGCCGCTACGGCCTACAGCTGCCCGAGCTCGACGGCGCCTTTGTAGGGGTTGATCTGCGGCAGGCGTTAGATAGCTACCTGATGAACAATCTCGCGGGGCAGGTGACCGCTGATCGCTTCCCCGCCGAAGGTCTTGGCCGGATTACCTTGGTCGGTGCCGATTAATTGCTACACTCCGCGCCCCCGGGCCCGTAAGTCCGCTGGAGCGCACCGTGAAAACCTCCGATTTTGACTATGACCTGCCGCCGGCGCTGATTGCTCAGCATCCCCCGGCGGAGCGAGGCCAAAGCCGCTTACTCCACCTCCCCGGAGGCGTCGCGCCCCTGGAGCATTGCCAGGTGACGACCTTGCCTCGGCTGCTTCGTGCCGGTGATCTCCTCGTGTTTAACGATACCCGCGTCATTCCCGCCCGGGTGTTTGGCCAAAAGGCCACGGGGGGGCAGATTGAAGTGCTCCTCGAGCGCGCCCTCGACAATCATCGAGCGCTTGTGCAGATCCGGGCATCGAAGGCCCCGAAGGCCGGCGGCAAACTCTTCCTGGGGCCCGAGGCGCTCCCCGTATCCGTACTCGGCCGGCGGGAGGCGCTCTTTGAGCTAGCCTTCCCCGCGGAGCAGGAGGTGTTGCCCTTCTTCGAGACCGTGGGGGAGATGCCCTTGCCGCCCTATATCGAACGATCGGCGGACCTAGATGACCAAGCGCGCTATCAAACGGTGTATGCGCGGCACCCGGGCGCCGTGGCGGCGCCCACGGCGGGGCTCCACTTCACCGATGCGTTGCTGGAAGCACTGGCGGCGGCGGGCATTGCGCAGACCACCGTCACCCTGCACGTGGGGGCGGGTACCTTTTCCCCGGTGCGCGTGGAAGACGTTACGGCCCATCGTATGCACGAGGAACGCTATGTGCTGCCACGGGAGGCCGTGGACGCGATCGAGGCCGCCCAGGCGCGAGGGGGGCGGGTGATCGCCGTGGGCACCACGGTGGTGCGGGTTTTGGAGACCGCCGCCCGGCGTCCCGAGGGCCTCGCCCCCCACGCCGGGGAAACGGACATCTTCATCTATCCCCCCTTTCCCTTTCGGGTGGTGGACGGGCTGATGACCAACTTTCACCTGCCCCAGTCCACGCTTCTGATGCTCGTGTCGGCCTTCGCGGGCTGGGAAGCGGTTCGCCAGGCCTATGATACGGCCGTGGCCGAGGGCTATCGGTTCTTTTCCTATGGGGACGCCATGCTGCTATGGCGGGCGCCGGCATCGGAGGCAGGGGCATGAAATTTGAACTGCTGGCGCAGGATGGAGCGGCCCGGGCCGGGCGCTTGCATCTGGTTCATGGGGTGGTAGAAACCCCCATCTTTATGCCCGTGGGCACCTACGGCACGGTGAAGGCCCTGACGCCCCGGGACCTCGACGCCGCGGGTGCCCAGATCATTCTGGGTAACACCTTTCACCTGATGCTACGCCCCGGGGAGGACATTATCGCCGAGCTGGGCGGACTCCACGGCTTCATGGGCTACGATGGGCCCATCCTCACCGATTCTGGCGGCTTCCAGGTGTGGAGCTTGGGGGCTCTGCGCAAGGTGCGGGAAAGCGGGGTGACCTTCCAGTCCCCCGTGGACGGTCGGCGCATCGAGCTGACGCCGGAGCGATCCATGGAGGTGCAGCGCGCGCTGAACTCCGATGTGGTGATGTGCTTTGACGAGTGCACGCCCTTTCCCGCCACGGAGGACGAGGCGCGCGTTTCCATGGAACTGTCTCTTCGCTGGGCCGCCCGGTCCAAGGCGGCCCATGGCGATAGCCCCAATGTGCTCTTTGGCATCGTTCAGGGGGGCATGTATCCCGCGCTGCGCCGGGCTTCCCTGGACGGTCTGCAGGCCCTGGGCTTCGATGGCTATGCCATTGGCGGGCTGTCCGTAGGGGAACCGAAGCCTGCCATGCTCGGGGTGCTGGAACAGCTCATGCCCCAAATGCCCGAGGCCGCGCCGCGTTACCTGATGGGCGTCGGCACGCCTTCGGATTTGGTGGAAGGGGTGGTGCGGGGCGTGGATATGTTTGATTGCGTCATGCCGACGCGGAACGCTCGCAACGGCCATCTGTTTACCCACCATGGGGTGGTTCGGATTCGTAATGCGCGCCATCGCCGCGATGACAGCCCCCTCGACGACGCCTGTGCCTGCTATACCTGCCAGAACTTCTCCCGGGCCTATCTTCATCACCTGGATCGCTGCGGCGAAATGCTGGGGGCGCAGCTGGGGACGATTCACAACATCACCTACTACCTGACGCTCATGGCGCAATTGCGAGGGGCTATCCGCTCCGGTACATTGCCGACCCTCGTGATAGAGCTCTACGAGCGCTGGAATCTTGAGCGGCCTGAAGCGGCCGCAGACCCTTGGAGCGTGGCATGAATTGGTTGATTTCCCCGGCTCAGGCCGCCGAGGCTGGCGCTCAGGCGCAACCGGATTGGTGGGGTTGGGTATGGCTCGCCTTCCTTATCGTATTTTTCTACTTCTTCCTGATCCGGCCCCAGCGTAAGCGGGAGAAGGCGCAGGCGGCGCTCATGGCGGCGCTGAATAAGGGTGACGAGGTGGTCACCCAGGCGGGCTTGGTGGGCGTCATTGCCAAGGTCGAGGACGACTTTGTGCAGGTGAAGGTGGGCCCCACCACCCTGCGCTTTCAGAAGGCCGCGGTCATTGGCACCCTGCCGAAGGGCACGCTGAAGCAGCTCGACGCCGAGGGGGGCTGATGAGCGAAGGGCCCCGCGCCGGAGCCCCCGGCGCCTTTCTGGGCGGCGCAGCCCCGCGGCGCCGCGCCCCGGAGCAACTGAACCGCACGGGGTGGGGCAAGCGCATCGCGCTCCTCCTTGCCCTGGTGTTCGGCGTTATCTACGCCATTCCCAATCTTTATCCGCCGGACTATGCCCTTCAGCTTTCCCCCCGGGAGGAGGCGGAGCAGCCCCTGTCCGAGGCCTTCGCCGCGGCCCAGGCGGCCCTCGCCGAAGCGGGGCTGGCGAGTTTCGGCGCGACCCTGGAAGGCCGCGCGGCGCTCCTGCGCTTTGAGAGCAACGATGCCCAGCTCCGGGCCCAGGAAGTGGTCAAGGAAGCCCTGGTTCGTGGCGGCTTCGGCGACAATTTCATCGTGGCCCTTAACCTGGCCTCCACCACCCCTGCGTGGCTGGAAGATTTGGGCGCCCAGCGCATGAATTTCGGTCTTGATCTCTCCGGGGGGGTCCACTTTCTCCTCGAGGTGGACATGGAGCGGGCCGTCGCCGATCGCCTTCGCGCCTTTGAAGACGAGGTGCGCACCCTGTTCCGCACTGAGCGGCTCCGCTATCTGCGCCCCGTGCAAACGGAGCAAAGCGCCCGCCGCATGACCATCCGTTTCCGCGATGAAGCCGATCGCGACGAGGCTCGGCGCCTCCTCGCCGATCGTGTGCTCGAGTTCACGGTCACGGCGGAGCTCATTGACGATGCCCCCGCGCTCCAGCTGACCCTGCGCCCGGAGGTGGTGAAGGACATCGAGGACTACGCGATTGACCAAAACCTCGTCAGCCTGCGCAATCGGGTCAACGAGCTTGGGGTCTCCGAGCCCCTGGTGCAGCGCCTTGGGCGCAATCGCATCGTGCTCGACCTTCCGGGGATTCAAGACTCCACCCGGGCCAAGGACATTATCGGCAAGGTCGCGAACCTTGAGTTTCGCCTCGTGGCGGAGCCCGACGCGCCGCGCTCGGAGGTCGAAACCTACGACTACGAGTTCCGGGCGATCGATCTCGAAAGGGCGCTGATTGTGTCCGGTGACCGGGTCTCCAACGCGCAAGCGGGCTTTGATCCGGAAACCTCCATGCCTCAGGTGAACATCACCTTGGATGGACGCGGCGGGCAACGGATGAACGAGGCGACCCGGGGCAACATCGGGCGCTCCATGGCCATCCTCTTCAAGGAGACGCGCACGCGGACGCGCTACGTGGAAATTGATGGGGAAACGGTGGCTCGGCAAATTCCCTACGAGACCCAGCGCCTCATTAGCGTGGCCACCATTCAGGCGGCCCTGGGTAATCGGTTCCGCATTACGGGCATTTCCCAGCGGGAAGCCTCGGACCTGGCGCTTCTGCTTCGGGCCGGCGCTCTCGCTGCTCCCATGTATATCGTAGAGGAGCGCACCGTCGGGGCTTCCCTTGGGGAGGACAACATCCGCGCGGGCATGTTGTCCGTGGCCGTGGGTTTCGCACTCGTGCTGCTGTTCATGCTGGTTTACTACCGGCTCTTTGGCCTGGCGGCGAACGTGGCCCTGGCGGTGAACTTGGTGCTTCTGACGGCGGTGATGTCCCTCCTTGGCGCCACGCTGACCCTCCCGGGCATCGCGGGCATCGTATTGACCGTGGGCATGGCGGTGGACGCGAACGTGCTGATCTTCTCCCGTATTCGGGAAGAGCTGGCCAGCCGCTCGCCCCAGCAGGCAATCCACGCGGGCTTTGACCGAGCCTTTATCACCATTTTCGATGCCAACCTCACCACCTTCCTCGTGGCCATCGTGCTGTACGCCATTGGCTCCGGGCCCGTGAAGGGCTTTGCGGTGACTTTGGCCATCGGCATCGTGACGTCCATGTTTACGGCCATCGTCCTGACCCGGGCGCTGATTAACGCCCTGTACGGGGGCCGCCGCGTCGCGCGGCTGGCGATCTAGGAGCGATCATGGCAGATCCTACCCCCGGCTCTCGTCGCCGCAGTGGCGAAAGTGCGCCCCAGGTCTTCTGGGAGACGAAGCTGGCCGTCGATTTTATGCGCTGGCGCCAGCTCACCCTGATTTTGTCCACGCTGCTCGTCGTGGCGTCCCTGGCGCTTCTGGGGGTGAGGGGTTTGAACTTCGGCCTCGACTTCACCGGAGGCACCTTGGTGGAGGTGCATTTCCCTGAGCCCGCCGATCCTCAGGCCGTGCGCCTGGGTCTTGAGGCCCAGGGCTACGGGGACCTTGTGGTGCAGAACTTTGGCACAGCGCGGGACGTGCTCGTTCGCGTGCCCCCGGATGTGGTGGGGGAGACGGCCACCGTGGGGGATGTGATCCTCGAAGCCCTGCGCGCCGACTACGGCGACCAGGTGGCCTTGCGACGAAGTGAGTTTGTGGGCCCCGCGGTGGGAGAAGAGCTCCGGGAACAGGGCGGGCTGGCCATGCTTGCCGCCCTGTCCCTGGTGATGGTGTACATCATGTTTCGCTTCACCGGGAAGTTCGCCCTCAGCGCTGTGATTGCCCTCGTGCATGACGTGATCATCACCCTGGGCGCGTTCTCCCTGTTTCGCTGGTCCTTCGATTTGCCGTCCCTCGCCGCCGTGCTGGCGGTGATCGGCTATTCCTTGAACGACACCATCGTGGTCGCCGACCGTATCCGGGAGAATTTCCGGGCTCTGCGGCGGGCCGAGCCCATCGCGGTGATCAATCAGGCGATCAGCCAGTCCTTCGGGCGTTCTGAAGCAGGCCCTTAAAGACCTTTGGCGCACCGCAAACGATGTGCCCCTGCTGCATGAACTGATTGCCGCCGGACAGATCGCCCACCAGGCCTCCGGCCTCCGTGACCAGCAAGGCGCCGGCAGCGATGTCCCAGGGCTTCAGGCCCAGTTCCCAGTAGCCATCGAAGCGCCCAGCGGCGACGTAGGCGAGATCAAGCGCTGCGGAGCCGGCGCGGCGAAGGTCCGCGGCGTCTTGCGTGACGGCCCCGACCATGCCCAGGTAGGTCTGAAGATGGGCCGCCTTTTGACGGTAGGGAATGCCCGTGCCGATGATGGCGCCGTCGAGGCTCGGAAGGCGGGTGACCCGGAGGCGCTTGCCGTTGAGCTGGGCGCCATAGCCTCGGGAGGCCACGAAAGCTTCATCTCGAAGGGGATCGAAGACCACTGCGTGCTCCAGGCGGCCATGCTGCCGGCAGGCGATGGAGATGGCGAAATGGGGAATGCCCCGGAGGAAGTTGGTGGTGCCGTCTAGCGGGTCGATGATCCAGGTGGTGTGCCCGTCATGCCCTTCCCGATGCCCCGATTCCTCGCCGAGGAAGCCGTGATCGGGGTAGGCCGTCAGCAAGGTTTCGATGATGGCCGCTTCCGCGGCCCGGTCGATGTCCGAGACCCAGTCGTTCTTGCCCTTCTGTTCGGCATTGACGCGGTCGACGCGATCCAGCGCGCGGACGATAATCTGCCCCGCTTTTCGGGCGGCGCGTAGCGCCATATTGGCCAAGGGTTGCATGGCGTGGGTCCTTGCGCAGGGTGCGCCGCAGGGCGGTGCAAAAAATAGGCGACGGATGCTAGCAGAAGCCCGCGTTCCGCGCTCGCATTCAATCAGGGAGAACGCCCGTGAGCGATGAGTTCCAAAGCCCCCCCTTTGACCCGGCCCTCCGGGCGCGGCTGCGCTTTGTGCTAGTCGAACCCTCCCATCCCGGGAACATTGGGGCCGCGGCCCGGGCGCTCAAGAATATGGGTCTGGGTAACCTCGTGCTGGTGAATCCCCAGCGCTTCCCCGATCCGGAGGCCCGCTTTCGCGCCGCCTCAGCGGTGGAGCTGGTGGATGGGGCCACGGTGGTGTCCTCCCTCGCGGAGGCCATTGACGATGCGACCCTCGTGATTGGCACCTCAGCTCGAAGCCGGCGGGTGCCGTGGCCCATGGTGACGGCGCGGAGCGGTGCCACCCTGGCTCATGAGGAGCTTCAAACGGGGGAGGGCGCCGCGGTGGCTTTTGTGTTTGGACGCGAGGCCAGTGGCCTAACCAATGATGAGCTTGCCCGGTGTCAGCACCACATGATGGTGGAAACCGATCCGGCCTATCCCAGTCTGAATTTGTCCATGGCGGTGCAGCTCGTGGCCTACGAACTGCGCATGGCTTGGCTGGAAGGGGTGCGCCCCCCGGAGCCCCCCTGGGATCGACCCTGGGCTAGCGCGGAAGCGCTGGAGCACTTCATGGGGCATTTAGATCGCATGGTGGATCACTCGGGCTTCCTCGCGGACCGGGAGCCGGGGCAGGTGCGCTTGCGCCTGCGTCGGCTCTTCTTCCGCACTCGCCTGGATCAGGTGGAGGTGAACATTCTTCGAGGCGTCTTCACAGGCCTGGAGCGGGTCCTTGCCGGGGGCGACAAGGGGCGTCGGGGGAAGAGCAGTTGACAGGGCGCCCTAAGGACGTAAGTTATTGCACGGTAACGCGTTAAGGGATTGGGCATGCGACTAACCACACGAGGGCGCTACGCCGTCACGGCGATGCTGGATTTGGCCTTGAATGCCGCGCCGAAGCCCGTGCCCCTCGGGGATATAGCGGAGCGTCAGGGCATCTCCCTGGCCTATCTCGAGCAGCTTTTCGCCCGCCTTCGACGGGGCGGGCTGGTGGCAAGCGTGCGCGGTCCCGGGGGCGGCTATCGCCTGTCCGAGCCCCTGGAGGCCATCTCCATTGCCCGCATCATCGCCGCCGTGGACGAGCAGCTGGACGCCACGCGCTGTGGCGGCAGTGGGCGTTGCCAGGATGGGCAGCAATGCCTCACCCACGATCTATGGACCGACCTCTCGGCCCGCATCGAGCAGTTCCTTAGCCAGCACACCCTGGCGTCCCTGGTGGCGCGGGAGGCCGTGCAGGACGTGGCTGAGCGCCAGCGGGCGGGCCAGCGCGAAGGGGATGCGCTGATTGCCGCCATGCAGCTCTAGGCCGCCGGTCCCTTTATGACGCCCCTCTATCTCGATTACGCCGCCACCACCCCCGTGGATCCGCGGGTGGCGGAGGTTATGGGGCAGCACCTGACCCTGGATGGGGTGTTCGCCAATCCCGCCTCCCGAACCCATCGCTTTGGCTGGGATGCGGAGGAGGCCGTGGAGCTAGGGCGGAGCCAGCTTGCTACCCTGCTCGGCTGCGATGTGCGCGAACTGGTGTTCACCTCCGGGGCTACGGAAGCCAATAACCTGGCCATCAAGGGCATGGCCGAGGCCTTGGCCGGGCGCGGTCGCCACCTCATCACCTCCCCCATCGAGCACAAGGCGGTGGTGGACTGCTTCAAGGTGCTCGAGGCGCAGGGCTTCGAGGTGAGCTGGCTTGAGCCCGAGCCAAGCGGCGTCGTGGCCCCGGAAACGCTGGCCGCGGCCCTGCGTCCGGATACGATCCTGGTCTCTCTCATGGCGGTGCATAACGAGCTTGGGGTCAAGAACGATCTCGCGGCCCTGGGCGCCCTGTGCCGGGATGCCGGCGTGCCCTTTCATGTAGACGGGGCCCAGGCCCTGGGCAAGATGACCCTTAACCTAGCAACCCTCCCGGTAGATCTCATGTCCTTCTCGGGGCACAAGATTTACGGGCCAAAGGGCATTGGAGCGCTGTACGTAAACCGAGGCTTGAACCCGCCGCCGGTGGCGCAAATGCATGGGGGCGGGCACGAGCGGGGCCTGCGCTCCGGCACCTTGCCGACCCATCAGATCGTGGGCTTCGGGGCGGCTGCGGCGTGCTACGCCGGTGGTGCCCTGGCCGCGGAGCTGGTTCATCTTGAGGCCTGCCGAGAGGCGTTCCTTCGGGGGCTGGGCGCCTTGCCCGGGGTGCACGCCCTGGGCGCCGGGGCGCCGTCCATGCCGGGTATTCTCAATTTGACCTTCGACGGCGTCGACGGCGAGACCCTGCAGATGGCCGTTGCCAGCGAGCTCGCCTGCTCCAGCGGGTCGGCGTGCAACAGCGTTTCCGTGGAGCCCTCCTTCGTGCTGACGGCCCTTGGTGTCCCCCGAGCCCTAGCCTTCGCTGCCCTGCGCTTTTCCTTTGGCCGCTTCACCACCGCGGCGGAAGCCGAGGGCGCCGGCGCTTGGCTCGGCGAGCGGGTCGCTTCCCTGCGTTCTCCTGTAGCTGTAAGTTCTTAAAGTCCGTATAATTTTGCGCCACTTTTGAGGGCCAAGGGGGCCCTCATGATTTCCCTTGGAGAGCACCCATGGCCGTTGAGCGCACCCTTTCGATCATCAAGCCCGACGCCGTTGCGAAGAACGCAATTGGCGCCATCTACGCGCGGTTCGAGGAAGCGGGGCTGAAGATCGTGGCTGCCCGCATGATGCACCTGTCCGATGCCCAAGCCGGCGGCTTCTACGCCGAGCACGCCGAGCGCCCCTTCTTCAAGGACCTCGTCGCCTTCATGACCAGCGGCCCCGTCATGGTTCAGGTGCTCGAAGGGGAAGGGGCGGTGGCCAAGAACCGCGAACTCATGGGCGCCACGAACCCCAAGGAAGCGGCGCCGGGTACCATCCGCGCCGATTTCGCCGAGTCCATCGACGCCAACGCGGTGCATGGCTCCGACTCCACGCCTTCGGTTATGGCAGAAGGGCTGGCCTTAAGGGATCTCACCGGCGACGCCGCGGCGGCGCCGGTGGCCCTCCTGGGCATGAGTAAAGCGTCCCTCGAGGCCTACTTTGGCCGCCTTGGGGAGAAGCCCTTCCGCGCGGTACAGGTGATGAAATGGCTTCATCACCGCGACGCCGATGACTTCGCCACCATGACCGATCTGTCCCGGGCCCTCCGGACCCGGCTCGAGGCGGAAGCCACCCTGGCCATGCCTGAGGTGGTGCAGGATCACCAGTCGCAGGACGGCACGCGGAAATGGCTCTTTGCTCTGGCCGATGGGCAGCGCATAGAAACGGTGTTCATCCCGGAAAAAGACCGGGGCACGCTGTGCATTTCGTCCCAGGTGGGCTGCGCCCTCGATTGCAGCTTCTGCGCGACGGGGAAGCAGGGCTTTAACCGAAACTTGACCGCGGCCGAGATCGTCTCCCAGGTTCGCTTGGCACGCCGGGCGCTCCAGGATACGGACTTCGGTCGCCCCAAGCCCATCACGAACGTCGTGCTTATGGGCATGGGGGAACCACTCCTCAACTTCGAGCCCGTGCTCGAAGCCATTTCCGTGCTCCTCGATGACCTGGGCTACGGCATCTCCAAGCGCCGCCTGACCCTATCCACCGCCGGGGTTGTGCCTGCCATTCGCGCGCTGGCTGGGCGGACGGACGTGGCCCTGGCGATCTCTCTCCATGCGCCCACGGACGAACTTCGGGATCAGCTCGTTCCCATCAACCGTCGCTATCCCATCGCCGAGCTGCTCGATGCCTGCGAGGCCTATCTCGAAAAGCTCGGGGAGTGGCGCAGCATTACGGTGGAGTACACGCTCCTCGCGGGGGTGAACGACCGCCCGGAAGACGCAGAGGCGCTCATCGCCTGCTTGGCGCGGCTCCGAGAGCGGGTGAAGCTCAACCTCATTCCTTTCAATCCCTTCCCCGGTTCGGGCTATGCGCGCCCCGACGCGCGCGAGGTGCGACGTTTCCAGGAGCGCATGATGGCGGCGAACTACGCCACCATGGTGCGCACGACCCGGGGCGACGATATCGACGCCGCCTGCGGTCAGCTGGCCGGGGCCTTCGAGGATCGGACCAAGCGTCGGACCCGCTATCTGGCTCGCCTACGGGATCACGGGGAGATTACCCATGGGCAGTCCGGGCGCTAGGCGCCTCGCTGCGCTCCTCCTAACCCTAGGCCTTTGGGGGTGCCAGGGGGCGCCGTCGCAGGAACAGGCGGCGCGCTTTGACGCCTACATGGCCCTGGCGGAAGGCTATGCCGACGCCGGGGACTTTGAGCGGGCTCGCCGGCCCCTCGCCTCTGCCCTTGAGATCAATGACCGCGCCTGGCGTCCTCACCTGATCCTGGCCCGGATCTACGACGCGGAGGGAGAGCCGGAACTCGCGGAGGCGGCCTTTCGGCGCGCTCGGCGCACCGGGGCAGAGCAGGCCGAGGTCCACAACGATTACGGCGTGTTTCTCTATGGTCAGGGGCGCTTTGAGGAGGCCGTAGGGGCCCTCCGCCAGGCCGCGGAGGATGCCGATTTCCCGGCCCGCGCCGTGGCTTTTGAAAATCTTGGCCAAGCCCTGGACGCCGCGGATATCCCGGAGGACGCCCGGGACGCCTTCCAGCGAGCCCTCGCCCTGGCGCCCTGCGCCCAGCGGCCTTTGCTGGCCCTGACCCGCTGGTATCTCACGGAGGGTGATATCCCTCGGGCCCGGAGCCTCGCGGAGCGCTTTGCCCGCTGCGCTCCCGATAACGCGGAAAGCCTGACCCTAGCGCTGGCCATTGCGCGGCGCCTCGGCGATCCCGACGCCGAGGCGGAGGCCTCGCGGCGCCTTGAGGCGCTTGGAGTCCGGGCGCCGTGAGCAATGTGCCTCAGCGCCTCGGCCCCGGGGCTCTGCTGGCCCGTGTGCGCGTGGAGCGCGGCCTGACCCCCGAGGATCTGGCGCAAACGCTCAATCTGCCCCTCTCTACCCTGCGCGCCCTCGAAGCGGACGATTTGTCCCGCCTTCCCAGCCCGATCTTTGTACGGGGCTACCTCCGCGCCTACGCGCGCCTGCTGCTGGTCCCCTCGGCGCCGTTGCTGGCCGCTTTTGACCAGCAGCTGGCGGAGGCGGGGCTGGCTTCCGAGGGGGCGGCCTTGCCGCGCCTATCCCTCAAGCGGGGGATCCGGGCCTCCCTCCTCCGCGGCATTTTCCAGAACCCCGGGTGGGTGATGGCGAGCTTCTCAGCCCTGGGGGCTGTGCTTCTCGGGGGCATGGTGCTGGGGGCCGGACAACAGCTCGGTGCTGCGGACGGGGCGCCTGAGCCCCTCCTGGCCGCCGTTCCCCTGGCCTTGGCGCCCACGGGTGCGACTCCCGAACCGGAGGTGCGGGAGGGCGCCGATGGTAAGCCCGAGCTGTGGGTCGGCGTTGAAGGCGCCCGTCTTGAAGTGACCTATGCCTCCGAGAGCTGGACCGAAATTCGGGATGGCGCGGACCTTTTGCTCTTTCAGGGGGCGCCGACGCCGGGCACCCGGCTTGTGGTGCAGGGGGAGGGGCCCTTTGCGCTGCTCCTAGGCTATGCCCCCGGAGTGCGCGTAAGCTATAACCAAATGGACGTGCCCCTGCGGCCCCATACGCGCAACGACATCGCGCAGCTGGTGCTGGGTCGCTAGGCCTGGGAGGACGGTATGAACCTTGGAAGCCCGATTAAGCGTCGGCCGACGCGCCAGATCCACGTAGGTTCGGTCCCCGTGGGCGGCGATGCCCCCATCGCGGTGCAGAGCATGACCAACACGGAAACCACGGACGTCGATGCGACCGTGGCGCAAATTGAAAAGCTGGAGGCCGCGGGCGCCGATATTGTCCGTGTCTCCGCCCCGAGCCTTGAAGCAGCGGAGGCCTTCGGACAAATCCGCAAACGGGTGCGCGTCCCCCTAGTAGCGGATATCCACTACGACTATCGCATTGCCCTGAAGGTCATCGAGTACGGCGTCGATTGCGTGCGCATTAACCCGGGCAACATCGGCTCCGACGATCGGGTTCGGTCCGTGGTTTCGGCCTGCCGGGATAAGGGCGTTCCCATTCGCATCGGCGTGAATGCGGGCTCCCTCGGCAAACGCCTTCTTAAGAAGTACGACAACGAACCCTGCGCTGAGGCCATGGTGGAATCGGCGATGCACCACATTGATATCCTCGACCGCCTCGACTTCCAGGATTTCAAGATCAGCCTGAAGGCCTCCGATATCTTCATGACCGTGGAGGCCTATCGGGCGCTGGCGACCCAGATCGATAACCCCTTTCACCTGGGCATCACGGAGGCCGGGGGCCTGCGCAGCGGAACCGTGAAGTCCGCCATTGGCCTCGGCATGCTTCTCATGGACGGCATAGGCGATACGCTCCGCGTGTCCCTCGCCGCCGACCCCGTGGAAGAGGTCAAGGTGGGCTTTGACATCTTGAAGTCCCTGCGCCTGCGGACCCGGGGTATCAACTTCGTCGCTTGCCCCAGCTGCTCGCGGCAGAACTTTGACGTCATCGGCACCATGAATGAGCTTGAGCGACGCCTCGAGGATGTCACCGTGCCCCTCGACGTGGCCGTGATCGGCTGTGTGGTGAACGGTCCGGGGGAAGCGCTGAAGGCGGACCTGGGGGTGACGGGCTCGAATCACCAGAGCGTGCTCTACCGGGAAGGCAAGCCCTCTGAGCGCCTCGATAACGAAAGCATCGCTGATCACCTCGAACGGGTGATTCGGGCGCGCATAGAAGATAAGGTGCGCGCCGAGGAAGCGCAGGCCGCTTCCCTGATCGCCCGCGGTTAGCCCCGGTGCGCCCTCGAGGCGCGCCTTTGTAGAAAGACAGCTCATGGCCAAAATCCAATCTATCCGGGGCATGCCCGACGTCCTGCCCGACGCCAGCGCTATGCGCCTTTGGGTCGAAGACCGACTGCAGGCGGTGCTGGCCCGCTACGGTTACGCGCACGTTCGCATGCCCCTCGTGGAGTCGACAGCGCTGTTCGCCCGAGGCGTGGGGGACGGCACGGATATCGTCGAGAAGGAGATGTATACCTTCGAGGACCGAAGCGGCGAGTCCCTCACCCTTCGCCCGGAAGGGACCGCGGGCTGCGTCCGCCTCTGTGAGGAGCACGGCCTGCTCTACAACCAAACGCAGCGCCTTTGGTATCAGGGCCCCATGTTTCGTTATGAGCGGCCCCAGAAGGGGCGCTACCGCCAGTTTGAGCAGCTCGGGGTGGAGTGCTTCGGCTTTTCCGGTCCCGCTATCGATGCGGAGCTCCTGGGCCTGTGCGCCGACTTTTGGAGCGAGCTGGGGGTTCAGGACGCCCTGACCCTGGAACTCAATACGCTGGGCTCCCCGGAGTCCCGAGCGGCCTACCGGGAGGCGCTCCTCGCCTACCTTCGGCCCCTAGCGGACCAGCTCGACGAGGACAGCCGGCGCCGTCTCGAACGTAACCCGCTGCGCATCCTGGATTCCAAGGTTCCGGAAACCCAGGCGCTCCTGGCGGATGCCCCGGACCTTGCGACCTGCCTAGATGAGGCTTCCCGGGTCCACTTTGATGCGCTGCGCCGCTATTTGGATGCGCTGGCCATTCCCTATGTGGTGAATCCGCGCATTGTTCGGGGCCTCGACTACTACACCCATACGGTCTTCGAGTGGACCACCACCGCCCCCGCCGAGGCGGCGCCCCTCGACGTTTACGTGCTGGCCCTGGAGGAAGCACACAGCGCGCAAGCGCTGGCCCTCGGGCAGCGCCTTCGCCAGGCGCTCCCGGCGCTCGCGATTCAGGTGCACTGCAGTGGGGGCAAGGCAAAGGCGCGATTTAAGAAGGCCGACGCCAGCGGCGCGCGCTACGCGCTGATTCTCGGGGAAAGGGAAATCGCCGAGGGCACGGTGGCCGTGAAGCCCCTTCGCGAGGGGGAGGCCGGGCAAAGTACCTGGACCCTGCCTGCGCTGGTGGATCATTGGCGCGAAGGCTTGCCTTCGCCGAATAGCACTAACGGTTCAACAAGGAGATAGGCGCGGTGACCGACGTAGAGAGCGACGAGGAACTCGTCGAACTGATTCAGCGCGGCTGGGCGCGCTATGGCGTTTCGCTGGTGGTGGGCGTAGTGCTCGCCCTGGGCGGCGTACTGGGTTGGCGCAGCTACGAGGCTCATCAGGTGGAGACCGCCGAGGCGGCGTCCACGGCCTTCTATCGCTATCAGCAAGCCCTTGCTGAAGGCCGGGAGGCCGATGCAGCGGTGGAGGCTGCGCGCCTAACGGAGGCCCATGGCGACACGGTCTATGCGCTCTTCCTCGCCCTGGGCAATGCCCGGGATGCGGTGGAAGCGGGAGATTTGACCGCAGCTAAGACGGCACTGGAGACGGGGCTGACCCTTGCGCCCACGGAAGCCCTAAAGGATGTGGTTCGCCTCCGGCTAGCACGCCTTGCTCTCGCAGGAGAGGACGGCGCGGAGGCAGCTCTTCGCTATCTGGAAACGATTCGCCAGGGCGAGTCCCTGGCGGGGGTCGCGGAGCTCCGCGGGGATGCGCTGGCCAGTCTAGGGGCCTTTGCGGAAGCCCGGGCGGCCTACGCGGCGGCCTTGGCGGCGGGGGAGGGGGCCTTGCCCATCGTCTCCATGAAACTGGATGCGCTGCCTGCGGACGATGCCGGTGCAGCGGCAACGACGGAAGACGATCCCTCGTGACCTTCATGCCCAAGCGCCTTGTCCATGCAGGAATCATCGCCTTAACGCTCGGGGCCCTGGGGGGCTGCAGCTGGTTTGGAAGTGACAAGAACCCAGACCTGGAGCCCATGCCCCTCATGACCTTTGAGCCCGAGGGGGCGCTCCGGGAGCTATGGTCCGTGCAGGTGGGGGATGGGCAGGGTAAGCGCTACACCCGGCTGCGCCCGGCGCTGGTGGACGACACGCTGTTTGTCGCCGACGCCTACGGCCTGGTGGAAGCACGAGCGCTAAGCGACGGCCAACTGCGTTGGCGGGCCCGCATCGGGGCACCGGCTGGCAACTGGGCGTCGAAGCTCAATTTCCTGGCTCGGGATAATGACAACGGTAGTTTCGTCACCGGCGGCGTGGGCGCGGACGGCTACACCGTGCTCCTCGGGACTCGAGACGGCGTGGTCCATGCCCTTCGGGCCGACGACGGGGAGCCGCTCTGGACTGCCCAGCTGTCTTCGGAAATATTGAGCCCTCCGGCGGTGAACCGGGACCTGGTGCTGGTGCTCACCAGCGATGGTCGGCTGACCGCCCTGAATCGCTCCGATGGGGCTCGGCTCTGGTCCTATGATACCCAGGTGCCCGTGCTGACCCTGCGGGGAGGCAGTGCGCCTATCCTGAGTGGCGGCTTTGCCCTGGGCGGCTTTGCCAGCGGGCGCCTCGTCACGCTGCGGGCCAGCAATGGGCAAGTGCTTTGGGAAAATGCCGTGGGCCTGCCCGCGGGGCGGAGCGAGCTGGAGCGCATCGCGGACGTGGACTCTACGCCCCTGCTCAAGGGCGGCGTAGTGTTCGTGGTGGGTTATCAGGGCGCGGTGAAGGCGCTTCGCCTCCAGGATGGGCAAGCCCTCTGGGAGCGCCCGCTCTCAAGCTACGGTGCCCTGGCGGAGGGTTATGGCGCCGTCTTCGTCACCGACGATGCCGGCTCTATTTTTGCCCTCGATCAAAATGATGGCGTGGTGAGCTGGCAGCAACCTGGGCTCGCGCGCCGGGGGGTAACGGGGCCGGCGGTGGCCGGAGCGAATCTCCTGGTCGCTGATGAGGAGGGCTACGTGCACCTGTTCGCGCAGGCGGACGGTCGTCCTCTGGCGCGGCGTCGTGTCGATCGCAAGGGCGTGCGCCTCGCGCCCCTGGGCGATGGCGACGTGTTTTACGTGTACAGCAACCGTGGGCGCCTCCAGGCCCTACGCTTCGAAGCTTCACCGTGAGCCCCCGTCCATGACCGGCACCCTGGCCCTCGTGGGCCGCCCCAATGTGGGGAAATCGACGTTATTTAATCGCCTGACCCGAAGCCGAGACGCGCTCGTGGCTGATCTGCCCGGGCTCACCCGGGATCGCCAGTACGGGACGGCGCTGTTGGCCGGCCGCCGTCTGGTCCTCATCGATACCGGGGGGCTGTCCGGGGAAGAGGTGGGCATCGATAGCGCCATGGCCCAGCAAACGCTGCAGGCCGTGGAAGAGGCGGATCGAGTGCTGTTTTTGGTGGATGGGCGGGCGGGCCTGACCGCCGGCGATGAGCTGATCGCGGAACAGCTTCGTCGCCTGGGCCGGGAAGCGCACCTCATTGTGAACAAGGTGGACGGGGTTGGTGACGACGCGGCCCTCGCGGAGTTCGCCAGCCTGGGCTTTGGAGAACCCCTGCCCATTTCCGCTGCCCATGGCCGGGGCTTGCGCGCCCTGGAAGACACCATCGGAAACCTGTTCCCCGAAGCGTTGACGGAAGAGGAAGAGGCGGCCCGAGGCCTTGTGGTCAGCGTCGTGGGCCGCCCTAACGTCGGCAAATCGACGCTCATCAACCGCATGCTGGGAGAAGAGCGGGTGGTGGTCTTTGACCAGGCCGGCACCACCCGGGATAGCATCTTCATCCCCTACGAGCGCGACGGCCAGCGCTACACGCTGGTCGATACGGCGGGCGTGCGGCGTCGCGGCAAGGTAAGCGACACGGTCGAAAAGTTCAGCATTGTTAAGACCCTGGCGGCGATCGATGCCGCGGGCGTGGTGGTGCTGCTTATCGACGCTCGGGAAGGGTTGGTGGAGCAGGATCTGCATCTGCTAGGCACGGTGCTTGAATACGGTCGGGCCGTGGTGCTGGCCGTGAACAAGTGGGACGGCATGACCCCCGATGACCGCGCCCGGGTGAAGGATACCCTCGGTCGCCGCCTGAACTTCATTCCCTGGCTACGCATTCACTTCATCTCTGCCAAGCACGGCACGGGGGTGGGAACGCTCTATGGCGCCGTAGCTGAGGCCTGGGACAGCGCCATGCGTAAGATGCCCACGCCAAAGCTCACCGCGGTGCTCGAGAGCGCCGTGCAGGAGCACGCGCCGCCGCTTCACCAGGGCCGGCGCATCAAGCTGCGCTACGCGCATCAGGGGGGACACCGGCCGCCGCGGATCATCATCCACGGCAACCAAACGGAGCATTTGCCCCAGGCGTATATACGTTTCCTAGAAAAGCGCTTCCGGGAGCACTTTAAGCTTGTGGGGACGCCCCTCGTGGTGGGCTTTAAGGGGTCCGAGAATCCCTTCGCCGGGCGTCGAAACACCCTGACCCCCCGGCAGCAGCGGAAGCGGCAGCGGCTCATGAAGCACATCAAGAAGAATAAGCGCTAGCTGTCACGACCCCTTCATAAAACTGTCAGCTAGTCGTAAGCGAACGATCACGAGATTTTCACCTTGGCGCTCCATGGTGGCGGGCGAAGTTTGCCTACCCACCCGAAGGAGCCCTTATGAACTTCAAAATGAAAGGCCTCGTGGCCGCGATGATCTGTGCCAGCTTCGCTTTGGCCGGCTGTGAAGGGGATGATGGCAGCCCCGGCGCGACCGGTCCGGCAGGAGCCACCGGCGCGACGGGCGCCGCCGGCGCCGATGGGGTGGACGCCTCTCGCACCGCCATTTCCCTGTCCTTTCTCGGTCGCGGCTTCAACCCGGACGCGGTCTTTGACGGCTCCGCTGCGGAAATCGTCGATTTTGATCCCGCCACCGGCCGGGCTTTTGTGGTGAACGCGCAGGCTGGCGGCGTGGTTGCCGCCGACGTGGCTGCGGCCATCGACGGCATCGCCGCCGCGGACCTCGGCGCCGTCAACAGCGTCGCGATTCGCAGCGCGAGCAACACCATGGCCGTGGCCATTGCCGCCGAGCCGGAAACGAACAACGGCTACGTCGCTTTCTATCAGGCGTCCGATGGCACCTTCCTCGCGGCGGTGGAAGTCGGCGCGCTGCCTGACTCCCTTGCCATTTCCCCTGATGGCAACACGGTGGTGGTGGCCAACGAGGGGCAGCCAAGCGGCGATTACACGATCGATCCCGAGGGCTCCATCAGCGTTATCGATATCTCCGGGGGGGCATCTACGGTCGCCGCGGCTAACGTGACTGCCGTGACCTTCGATGGCCTCGTGGCTGCCGATATCCCGGGCGTGCGGATCTCGGGCCCCGGT
Source organism: Gammaproteobacteria bacterium (assembly GCA_009919975.1). GTDB lineage: Bacteria > Pseudomonadota > Gammaproteobacteria > Pseudomonadales > Azotimanducaceae > Salivita. Next base: position 1,401 of record RGAU01000005.1, on the reverse strand, counting down.
GGAGACATCGCCGCTGCCCTTGAGCCCGAATACGTGACCATCAGCGACGACAGCGCGACGGCCTATGTCTCCTTGCAGGAAAACAATGCCATCGCCGAGGTGGATCTCGCGACGGGCACCCTCACCGATATCTGGGCCCTGGGCTTCAAGGATCACCGCAATCCCGGCAACGAACTGGATGTCAGCAACCGGGACGACGTTATCAATATCCGCAATTGGCCCGTCTATGGCGTCTACATGCCCGATTCCATCGCCACCTACACGGTGAATGGGGTGCCTTACGTGGTGACTGCGAACGAGGGGGATTCCCGGGATTACGCAGCGCATGTCGATGAGCTTCGGATTAAGGACATCGGCGGCACCAACAGCCTTTCTCTACCGCTGGCGGACGTCCTCACCTTTGGTGCAGATTACAACCAGGATGGGGTGGTGGACGCGTCCGATTTCCTCGAGAACGAAGCGCTCGGTCGCCTGAAGATCATCACTGACCTCGGGGTTACGGGTGCGAACTGCGACGCCACGGGCACGGAGCCGCAGAGCTGCACCTATGAGGCGCTTTACGCCTTTGGAGCCCGCTCCTTCTCCATCTTCAACGCTGAGTCTCAATCCTTGGTGTTTGATTCTGGGAATGACTTTGAGCGTATTACCGCCGAACGTAACCCGGCAGGGGTGGAGCTTGCGGTCATCGATGGCCGCACCTACGCCTTCATCAACCTTGAGCGGGTCGGCGGGGTGATGGTCTACGACATCACGGAGCCAGAGCGCGCGGAGTTCGTGCAGTACGTGAACGACCGTGACTTCACCCTGGCGGACGCGGAGCTTGTTGCCGGGGCCACGGATCTGGGCCCGGAGATCACGCACTTTGTGTCCGCAGAGGACAGCCCCTCGGGCAACGCGCTGCTCCTCGTGAGCAACGAGGTGAGCGGTACGCTGGCGGTCTACCAGGTCGACGTGCGCAGCATTTCCAACTAGGCCTTTCGATGGGTTCGGGGCCCCGGCCGCGTCAGCGCCCGGGGCCTTTTTTATGCCTTGGAGGGGGCTACGGGCCCCTCCGCAATGACCGCGAGGGTGCCCCCGGCGAGGGTTGCCTGGAGCCGGGTGCCCGGGGCAACGGCTTCTGGGCTTTTGATCACCGTTCCAAAGCGCTTTCCCGCTTCCGGCTCGGTAGTCAGCACAGCATAGCCGCGAGCAACGGTCCCGAGAGGGCTTTGGAGCTGGAGTCCCTGGGCGGCCAAAGCCAAGCGCTGAGCTAGCCGTTCCTGGCGGTAGGAGAGGGCATCACGCAGGGCCGTTTCCGCCTGGGCGACCCGCTGCTTGCCCGCGGCGATGGGGTCTAGCGGTGAGGCGCGACGCAACCGTTGGGTCAGGGCGCCGGTGCGATCCTTTGCTCGGGCAAGCCGT
>RGAU01000040.1 GCA_009919975.1 Gammaproteobacteria bacterium | reverse complement strand
CAGCTTGGCCTTCATGGCCGCCAGCTCACCCTCGGCGTGAAACTCCGTGTGCGTAAAGCCAGGACAGAGAGCCGTGACGTGCACGCCGCGATGGCGAAGATCGAGATGGAGCGCCTCGGAAAGGGCGATGACATAGGCCTTCGCAGGCCCATAGTGCCCGTCTCCGGCGCGGCCAATGCGCCCGGCCACGGAGGCCACGTTCAGGATACGTCCCCAACCCCGGTCGGCCATGGCCGGAGCAAAGGCGTGGCAGAGCTGGGTGACGGACAGCATCATCAGCTCTAGGTAGCGAAGCTGCTCGCTTAGGGGCGCCGGACCGAGCAGCGCTGGCCCCCCCGCCCCCGCATTGTTCACCAGCAAATCCACCGGACCAAGGGCCTGCACTTGCTCCACGAGCGCCGAGACCTCGTCCCGAAGGGAGAGATCGGCGGTGAAGCCGTGCACCACCGTGCCCGAGGCTCGAAGGGGCGCCGCAATCCCTTCAAGCGCCTCAGCCCTCCGCGCCACCAGCACGAGCTCCGCCCCGGCGGTCGCGAGCTGGCGCGCGAACTCCGCCCCCAGCCCCGCGGAGGCGCCGGTGATGAGCGCCCGGCGGCCGGCGTAGGGCTGGGAGGACGCCATGAGACTAGGCGTTGGGCGCCGCCTGCGCGCCCCGAAGCAGCTTGCCGCGAAGGGCGTTCTGCTGGGTCAGCACCGCCTCCCCATCCCGGAAGGCCACGGCCCCCCGCTTGATTGTGGCGCGGTACCCCTCGGCGCGCTGGATAAAGCGCTTACCCCCGGCGGGCAGGTCGTAGACGATCTCCGGCGCGTGAAGCGCCATGTGATCAAAGTCGATGACGTTCACATCCCCCAGGTAACCCGGCTTTAGCACGCCGCGATCAAGGAGGCCCACCTGCTGGGCCGTTTTTTGCGTTAGCCCATGCACCAGCCAGGGCAGGGAGAAGCCCTCCCCCCGGGTGCGATCCCGACCCCAGTGAAGCAAGGTCGAGGTAGGAAAGCTGGCGTCGCAGAGGGTGCCGCAGTGGGCCCCCGCATCGGACAGGCCAAAGAGCGTATGGGGATGGCTCATCATGGTCCGGACGTCCTCTAGATCGCCGCCGGTGTAGTTCATGATGGGGAAATAGAGCAGCTGCTTGCCGTCCTTCTGCACCAGCAGATCCAGCAAATAGCTTTCCGGAGAGACCCCCGCCGCCGACGCCAGGGCAGCCACGGAGGCTTCCGGCGGCGGCTCGTAATTCGGCATTTCCGCCATGGGGAACATCTTATGGTAGGCGGTCATGAGGAAGTGCACGAGGATATTCTGAGGATCCCAGGCGTGCTTTTCCGCGAGAAGCTTTTCCCGGAAGGCCGGATCGCGCAGGGCCCGCACCTTCTCTTCCAGGGGCGCCTGACGCAGAGGCTTGTAGGCCTCGTGGAGAATGAAGGGGTTGAGGGTGGCCGTGAGCCCCATCACCACCCCCGTGGGCCGGGGCGGCACCTGGCCCCGCATATTCACGCCTTCCGCCTGGGCCCGGGAGATCTCCGCAAGCACCCGGGTCCAGATCTCCGGGTGCCGGTCATCCTGCTCTATGGTGAGGGAAAGGGGCCGCCCCGCGGCCTCGGCCATGCCGCGAATGAGGGCGAATTCCGATTCAAAGTCCCAGAAATCGGCGATGAGCTGGAGCACACCGCGATTCGTTTCGCGCAGGGCGCCGGCAATGCCCCAAAGCTCGTCTGCTTCGGCCTTAAAGCTCGGGGTATGGTTCCCGCCCCGATCCCGGTGCTTTTCCGTCCGGGAGGTGGAGAAGCCGAGGGCACCCGCAAGGAGCCCTTCCTTGACCAGGGCCCGCATCTTCGCCACGTCCTCGGCGGTCGCCGCCTCAAGGCGTGCGGCACGATCGCCCATGACGTAGCCCCGGAGCGCGCCATGGGGAATCTGCAGCCCCACGTCGATGGCGAGGGGAGACCGGTCCACGGCGTCGAGATATTCCGGGAAGCTCTCCCAGCGCCACTGGATGCCCTCGACCAGCGCGGTCCCAGGGATATCCTCCACGCCTTCCATCAGCTGAATCAGCCATTCATGGCGCTCCGGGGCGCAGGGGGCGAAGCCCACGCCGCAGTTTCCCATGACCACCGTGGTCACCCCGTGGCCCGTGGAGGGGCTAAGGAAGGGATCCCAGGTTACCTGGCCATCGAAGTGCGTGTGGATATCCACAAAGCCCGGCGTAACCAGGTGACCCCGGGCATCGATTTCCTCGCGCCCAGCCCCCAGCTTCGGACCCACGGCGGCCACAAGGCCATCCTGTAGCGCAACGTCCATTTCCTGGGCCGGGGCCCCGGTGCCATCGATCACCGTGCCGCCGCGAATGACACAATCAAACATCTCGCTTCTCCTCCCTAGGGCATGGCCCAAGACTGCCCGCCCCCCTCCCCCGAGACAAGCCTTCCCTGCCGTCGCGTCCCCGGAAGGGGCACGCTATGATCCAGCCTTCATTCACCACTGGGAGAAGGGCTGACCATGGAAATTCAAGGCAGCAACGCGATCATGGTGGGCGGTGCCTCGGGCATGTGCCTCGCCACGGCGGAAAAATTCGTTGAGCGAGGAGGCAAGGTCGCCATCCTCGACCTAGAGAAGTCTGATGGCGCAGCCGTCGCCGAGCGCCTTGGGGGCCACTTCTTCCCCTGCAACGTCATGGACTACGCTGCCATGGAAGCGGTCATCGGCGAAGCCGTGGCGGCCCTCGGCAGCGTCCAGTTCTGCGTTAACACCGCCGGCGGCGGCGTAGCCAAGCGCACCATCGCGAAGGACGGCAGCATGCATCCCCTGGAAGATTTCCAGCGGATCATCGACCTAAACCTCATTGCCTCCTTCAACGTGAATCGCGTCGTCGCCAGCCACATGGCAAAGAACGAGCCCAACGAAGTGGGTGAGCGCGGCGTCATGATCAACACCGCCTCCATCGCCGCCTTCGAAGGGCAAATCGGCCAGGTGGCCTACACGGCAGCCAAGGCGGGCATCGCTGGCATGACCCTCACCATGGCCCGGGATCTCGGCACCATCGGCGTGCGGGTAATGACCATTGCGCCGAGCCTCTTCGCCACCGGCCTCACCGCCGGCATTCCCTCGGAAGCAGAGCTGCAGCTCACCAAGGACGCGGCCTTCCCGAAGCGCATGGGCCGGCCTCACGAGTTTGCGACCATGGCCATCGCCATCTATGAAAGTCCCATGATGAACGGCTCCACGCTCCGCGTGGACGGCGGCCAGCGCTTCGCGCCCCGCTAAACCCTCAGACTGCCCAGGAGGCAACCTATGCTCGGCTACGTAACCATCGGTACGGCAGATATGGCCAAGGCCACGGCCTTCTACGATGCGCTGCTCGCAGAAATTGGCGCGAAGCAGGTCTTCGGCCAGGACCGCATTAAGTTCTACGGTACGGGCCCCGGCGCCCCCATGCTTGCGGTCTGCCTGCCCTATGATCAGGGTGCCCAAGCCCCGGGGAACGGCGTCATGGTCGCCATTCCTGCCCCCGGTCCCGAAGCCATTCAAAAGCTCTATGACAAGGCCATGGCCCTCGGGGCTACGGACGAAGGGGCTCCGGGAGAGCGGATTCCGGGCATGTTCTACGGTGCCTACGTTCGTGACCTCGACGGGAATAAGCTCTGCTTCTATGAAATGAAGCTCGGCTAGTCCCCTCACCGCGCCCTGGGCCCATGGCCCGGGGCACGGCTTTCCCCGCTGCCTCTTCTCCAATCTCCCCCTTCCCGGGGAACCTCGCGCCCCCTCTCCAGTCGAAAAAGGGACACCCACAGGATCCAGCCCTTGGGGTAGGCTGTGCCTTTACCACTGGGGAGAGGAAAAACCATGGAGCACTTTTCGAACCGCTTGGCGGTGATCACCGGCGCCGGCACCGGCATGGGCCGGGAACTCGCCCTGGCCCTCGCTAAGGAAGGCGCCCACCTGGCCCTTTGCGACTTGGCCAGTGACACCCTTGAGGCAACGGCCACCGCAGCCCGGGCCCTGAGCCCCGGACTTACCATTAGCACCTTCCTCTGCGATGTCTCCGACGAAGGGCAGATGCAGGCGTTCCAGCGCCACGTCGCCGACGCCCACGGCACCGAGGCGATCCACCTCCTATTCAACAATGCAGGGATCGGAGGCGGCGGCACCATCACGGACCCTGCCAGCCGACCGGCCTGGGACAAGACCTTTTCCGTATGCTGGAACGGCGTCCTCCATGGCGTTCGCTGCTTCATGCCCATGCTCCTCGCCGCCGAGGACGCCCACATCATCAACACCGCCAGCATCAACGGCTTCTGGGCCTCTATCGGTCCGCACACCCCACACACGGCCTACAGCGCCGCTAAGTTTGCGGTAAAGGGCTTCACGGAAGCCCTCATCACCGATCTTCGGCTCAACGCCCCCCACGTGAAATGCAGCGTGGTGATGCCTGGGCACATCGGGACGCAGATCGTGGCGAACTCCATGAAGGTGCTCCAGCAAGATCCCGCTGGGTTGGATGAAGAAGCCATCGCCGCCGCTCGCACGCAGATGGTGGAAGCGGGACTTCCCGTGGCCAACCTGCCCGACGACGATATCCGGGGCCTCCTTCGGGCCCGAGCCGCGGAGTTCGAAAGCTCCGCGCCCACCAGCGCTGCCGCCGCCGCAGACATCATTTTGCAAGGGGTCCGGGAGAACCGCTGGCGGATTCTCGTGGGCGAGGATGCGCACGCCATCGATCGCCTCGTGCGGGCCAATCCCGAGGGCGCCTACGAGCCTGCCCTGGTGGAAGAAATGTACGCCCTGGGGCACTTCAAGGGCCTGGTGCGCAGCGTGGAGTCCAGCTAGGCCCCATGCGCCACCTCAACTACCTCCACCTGCGACATTTTCACGCCATTGCGCAGGCGGGGTCCGTGGTAGAGGCCGCCCGTGGCCTCTACCTGACGCCCCAAACCCTCAGTGCCCAGCTTCGCCAGCTGGAGGAGGACGTGGGTGGCCTACTTTTCGAGCGCATCGGCCGAGGCCTTCAGCTCACCCCCCTGGGGCAAACGGTGCTGCGCTACTGCAACGAGATCTTTTCCCTTGGCGCGGAGCTGGCCCAGGTGGTGCGCAGCGAGGACCACAGCCAGCCCCTGGCCTTTCGCGTGGGCCTAGGGCAGGACATCGCGAAGGTGCTTGCCCAGCGGCTTCTGGCCCCAGCCCTCACCCTTTCCCGCCCCGTGCGCTTGCTGGTGCGCCAGGAACCTATCGACGCCCTGGCAGAAGCCTTGAGTAAACACGAGCTGGATCTGGTGCTCTCCGACGCGCCCCTGGGAAGCACGGCCTGGGGGCGCCTCGAAAGCCAGCCCCTTGGCGAAGGCAGCATCACCTTCTATGCAGCCAAGGCCCAGGGGCCCCAGGCCCCAGAAGCCTGCCTCGGCCACTGGCCCCTGCTTTTGCCCACGGAGGAAGCCCCCCTACGGCGCAGCCTGGAGCAGTGGTTTCACGAACACGGCATTCATCCGCTCATCGCCGGAGAATTCAACGACAGCGCGCTGCTGAAAAGCTTCGCCATGGCCGGCCTCGGGGCCTTCCCCGCCCCCACCGCCATCGCCGAAGATCTGGAAGCCATGTATGGCGTGAAGCCCCTGTGTGAACTCCCCGCCCTGCGCCAGTTTGTGTACGCGAACTACGCGCCCCGCCGTTCGGACCACGCCGCCGTACAGGCCCTTCTAAAGGGGTAACCTTGCCCGCCTCATTTCTTCGTTTTTATCGATCCTTTATTAAATTAAAACCTGCTTTTTTCGATTGACCGACTTCGGCACTATGCTTTTCAACTTGAGTCCCTCGGCGCGATCTGACCCATCGCGCCCCCCGGGGCACCCTCAGGTCTTGCCTGGGGGTGCCCTCCCTCTTTAAAAGTCCGGGTTTCCCCTAGCTTCGGCGGCCCTTGTCCTTTAACCGCGCCTGTGTCAGCTTATCTGGACACTTCTTGCGGACGCTGGGCCATGACAGAAGCGGCACGGCTAATCGAAAAACCCACCGCGGGCCGGCTACGCCTGATCGCCACGGATGCCCCCCCCCACCGAGATCTTTGTACCGACTGCGGCGTATCACGCATGGCGAATCCCAAGGCCTGCGCCAGCGCCTGCCAGTTCATTACGCCGGACTATCCCAAGCTGGAACGGCAAGCCCATGGCAGGGTACGGGAAGGGGTGGGCGACGAGGCCTTCTTTGGGGTGACTCAGGCTAGCCACCGGGCGCGCTACACGGGCTCTGCGCCCGGCGCCCAATGGACCGGACTCACCACGGCCCTCGCCGAGCGGGCTCTGCGGGCCGGCCTCGTCGATGCGGTGGTCACGGTCGCCGCGGACCCTCAGGACCGCTGGGCGCCGGAGGCCACCATCGTCACCGAACCCGCCGCGCTCGCAGCCACCCGGGGCATGCGCATGGGCTATGCCCCGGTGGTGGCCGCCGTGGAGCACGCCCGAGACCTCGGCTATAAGCGCCTAGCCGTCATTGCCCTGCCCTGCCAAAGCTATGCCCTTCGATCCCTTGAACCGAGCCTCGGCCTTGAGGCCCTCCACCTCATTGGCACGCCCTGCTCGGACAACACAAGCACGGAACATTTTCACCGCTTCCTTGCCGCCCTCGACCCTCAGCCGGAACGCATTCGCTACCTAGAGTTCTGTCCCGACTACCACGTCGAGCTGCGCTATGAAGGGGGGCCCGTGCGCCGCATCCCCTTCCTTCAGCTGCCCCTGCAGAACCTCGGGGATGACTTCTTCCCTCTCACTTGCCAGAGCTGTGTGGACTACACGAACAGCCTCGCCGACATCACCGTGGGGTATATGGCCGGTACGGGGGAGCAGTGGGTGGTGGTGCGCAATGCGCGAGGGGCGGCCCTGCTGGCCGGCCTGGGGGAGAAGGTCGCCCTAAGCCCCCTGGAAAGCCGGGGGCAGCGCCGGGGACCGGTGCAGGGCTTTCTCGAGAATACTCGGCGAGCAGCAGGGGGCTTACCGCTCCGGCGCATGCCAGCGTTCCTCCGCCCCCTCATGGGCTGGCTCATGCCCCGGGTGGGTCCCCGGGGCCTCGAGTTCGCCCGGGCCCGGCTGGAAATGAAGGCTATCGAAGCGGTACTGCATCTGCGGCGGGCCCGCCCTGCGCGGCTCCGTCACATGCTACCGCGACACCTCTGGGCCCTGGTGAAGCCCTACGGCTTGAGCCCCACGGGGGAGGAAGCGAAGGAGACCTAACTGAAGTGCCCTGCCTCACCCTCAGCCCAGGCCTTAATCAGGTGATGGGCAATGGCCATGGGGCCCGGCACCTTGAGCTGGGGATTACGCTCCGCTAACGCCTCAAGCACCTCGTCCCGAGACACCCAGCGCACGTCGTGCATCTCTTCCGCGTCGATGGTGATGGCTTCGCTCAGGGCTTCGCCATGGCAGCCGATCATGAGTGATGAGGGGAAAGGCCAGGGCTGAGAGCTGTGATAGGTCACGCGCCCCACGCTCACCCCCGCCTCTTCCCGGATCTCCCGGCGCACCGCCTCCTCGATCGTTTCCCCCTGATCAATGAAGCCCGCCAGGGCGGAAAACATACCAATGCGCACCAGGGGCCCGTGGCTCTGTCCGTGCCGCAGGCGTCACAATGGCGCTGATGTCCGCCCTTCTGCATCACCGTCTGCTCGCCACAGGCACTGCAGAAGCGATGGGAGCGATGCCAGCCGACCTGAGCCCGGGCCTGCGCAAGGATGCCCGTATCGGCCTGGGGAAGGCTCATGGCGGCGCCCCGGGACTCCTGGAAGGCCAGCCCTTCCGGCAGCGCGAGCTCGTGATGGGGATCAGCGACCTCGGAAATATCGAGGGTAAAGCAGGGCCGATCCTTGTGGTCGAGGCCTAGGAAGATCGGTGGCTGCTCCACCCCAAGGCGCTCGATGGTCGCCGTATCCAGCCAGCCCAGGGTCGCCGGACCGAGCCCCGCGTCCACCAGCACGTTGAGCTGCCAAAGGGGCAGGTAGCGCGCCTCCGTGCTGTGGGCGGCCGCGGCCAGCCAAGCGGGATCGCGGCGCCGAACGTCAGCGCGGTCGAGAGGGTTTCCTGCAAAAGTATGGTCAACAGCCACCGGGGTCTCCTTTTTCTAAGCCCTATTTGCTTAGTTTTTCTAGGTTAAAGCACTTTTCCTTACGATTCAGGCAGCCAGCACGGCCCACAGCCAGGCCCCCGCCAGCAGCCCAAGGGGGATCGGGGCGAGGCCCCAGCGCGCCGCAGGCCCCGCCGGGGCCGGGCGAAAGGGGTTCCCGAGGGTCAGCAGCACGCCCGCGGCAAACCCCCATAAATGAGCGCCCACATCGACCCGCTCTTCGCCCCCACCGAGGCCAAAGAGCAAGAGCCACGCCAGGCCCGCGCCTAGGGGGGCGGTCCAGCGCAGGGCTTCAAGCAGCCCCTGGGGACGGAGGGGCGCCCCCTGCTGCAGACGGCCTACCCCGAAGACCCCAAAGGCGGCAAAGAGCGCCGTGGAGGCCCCCAGGGAGCGAAAGCCGTCTCCCGCAAGCATGAGGTTCGCGCCGTTGGCGAGGCCCGCCGCCAGCACTACGAGCGTCCACGCGTAGGCGCTACCCAGCCAAGGACCCAGGGTGCAGGCCATGAGCACGGCCATGAGAGAGTTACCGAGGAGATGAGGCACGTCGCCATGAAGGAGCAGCGGCGTAAGGACTCGCCAAAGGTCTCCGTCCCGCAGAGCCGCGGCGTCGCCCACGCCCCAATCGGTGACCGCCAGGGGCGCAAGGCCCAAGCCCGCCAGCCCCGGGAGCAGCCAAAGGAGGGCCAGCACCAGCAGCGCTGCGCCCCAACCCCGATCCCCCTGGGGCTTGGGCAGACCCTTGGGCACCGGGAGCCCCTCCCCGAGCACCCCCTGCACCTCCCGCTGCGCCACCACCGCAAGCCCCGGGGGCACCACCACGCGCCAGCCGTGCTCATCCCGAGCAATGCCATAGGCAATGCCCTGCGCTTCCAGGGCCAGCCGCACCACCTGGAGCTGATCGATGCGCCCCCCCTGGGCCACGCTGACCCAGGACTCTTCAAGGCTTTGCGCCCCGGCCTCCGGCCAAGCGCCGGCGCTGCCGTGCCCCCCTGCGGCGGGGCGGCGATGAGGATGGTGACTCACCACTGGCGCCGAACTCCGTCGTCCTTGAAGGGCCCCACGAGCTCCCCCGTGACCCAGCCGCCGTAGTAGCTCCCGGGCTGGGGCGCCACCCATTCCTCTCCCAAGCGACAGCGAAGGGGCGGCTGGGCATAGAAGGCCACCCATCCCGCGAGCGCCCCGTAGGGTGCTGCGGCCTCGGGATAGGACCAAGCCAGGGCCCCGGCCTCGGGGCGAGCCTTAAGGGTGAAATAGCGCGCCGGTCCCTTCCATTCACAAAAGCTCTGCTGCGACGCAGGATTAAGGTGTTCCCAGGCGACCGCGTCCTCAGGAAAGTAATAGGCGGGGGGGCTTGCGGTTTCGCAGAGCGCAAGCAGGGCCGCGCTGCGGGCGAGGCATAAATCGTCCAGGAACACCGCCCCTTCCCTCGCCTCGGGAAGGAGGGCGGGAGGCCTTGGAAAATCCCACACGGAGCGCTGCCCGGGCCCCGGGGTCTGGGCAAAGGGGGGGCGCTGCCGTCCATCATAGGCCCAGCCCCCGGCGCCCATGGTGCTTAACCCTCTGCCAGGAACAGCTTTTGGATGCTGGAGAAGTCGAGGCGTCCAGCGTCCTGCTCAGCACTAGAAGCCTGCTGTTTATGCAGGGTGTAGAGGGATCGGGCTAGGCTGCCCAGGGGCGCGCTCTGCCCCAGCTTCGCCGCAGCATCGAGGGCGAGGCCAAGATCCTTCAGCATGAGATCGACCAGAAAGCCCCCCTCATAGCCCCGAGAAGCCGGCACCCCTTCCATCACCCCGGGGTAAGGATTGTAGACGTTGAGCGCCCAGTTGCCCCCGGAGGATTGCTTCATGATGTTCGACAGCACCGCAGGGTCCAGCCCCTCCCGCACGCCCAGGGCCAGAGCCTCCGCGGTCCCACTCATGAGCACGGCGAGGAGCATGTTATTGCACATCTTGGCGACCTGGCCGGCCCCCGCCGCCCCGGCGTGAAAGATGTTTTTTCCCATGGCTTCCAGCACCGGGCGTGCACGATCCAACGCGGCGCCATCGCCCCCCACCATAAAGGTTAGCGTGCCCGCCTCCGCGCCACCGACGCCCCCGGACACGGGGGCGTCGAGCATGGCAAGGCCTCGCTGCGCCGCGGCGGCGGCAAGGCTCCGGGCGGTCTCGGCGGCAATGGTGGAACAGTCGAGGAGCAGGGTCCCCGTCGGGAGCTGATCCAGCAGGCAGGCCTGATCCTCGCTGGCTAGGTACACAGCTTCCACATGGGCCCCGGCGGGGAGCATGGTGATCACCACTTCGGCACCCTCCACCGCCACCCGGCTACTGCCGGCCACCCGGGCGCCGGCCTCGGCCATGCCTGCCAGCGCAGCCTCATTCAAATCAAAGACCGCCACCCCGTGCCCCGCCGCGAGGAGGTTGCGCGCCATGGGCCCGCCCATGTTTCCAAGACCGATAAAGGCAATCTGTGCCATAGCAAGGCGTCCTAAACAGAGAGATCAGCGAGGGGGTTTTGCGGCCAGGGGCCTTCGAAGTGCGCCAGCACCACCTCCCGGGGAAGGGCATCATGGCTGGGCACGGTCCAAGCCGGCTGGCGATCCTTATCAATCAAGAGCGCTCGCACGCCCTCGGGAAAATCCGGGCGTCGCGCGCAGTTGGCGCCAATCGCCAGCTCGAGCTGGAAGCGCTCGGCGAGATTGAGCGCCGGCGCCCGGTGGAGCTGCTCCACGACGATGCCCGCCGTCACGGGACACCCTGCTTCGAAGGTGGCGACGGCGTCGCTGAGGGCCTCCGTGGCACCCGCAAGGCTGCGCAGCCCGGCGACGGTGGCCGCGAAGTCGCCCTGGGCCGCTCCCAGCGCCCCATCAATGCGCACCTGCTCATCGAAGATGGGCGTCGGCGCCTCGGCCTCCGGGAGAGACGCCAGCGCGCCTTCGAGAGCCGTTGTCGCCTCCCCGTCGTTCCCCTGGGGCAAGGCCAGCTCCCGAAGGGCCGCTTCTAGCGCCGGGCCCGCATCATCGGCGATGAGGTGCGTACCCAGACCCAGGGCCCGGGCATCGCCCCCGCGGAAGTGCGTTCCCGTTAGACCTAGAAAAAGGCCGAGGGACCCGGGCATGGCAGACAACAGCGTGGTGCCACCGGCATCGGGGAAGAGCCCGATGGTGATCTCGGGCATGGCCACCCGGCTCTTCGGCGTGACCACGCGAAAGCGAGAGGCCGCCAGAAGGCCCAGGCCACCGCCCATCACTACGCCGTGGCCAAAGCACAACACGGGCTTGGGAAAGGTGTGGAGGTGAAAGTCCAAGCGGTATTCGCGCTCGAAGAAGTCCTCGGCGTAGCTATCGACCCGGCGCCGGGCTTCCTGATTCGCCTTGCAGCTGCGATAGAGGGCCTGAATATCGCCCCCGGCGCAGAAGGCCCGATCTCCAGCGCCCCGGAGGTAGACCATGGCCACGGCAGGATCGTTGCGCCACTGGGCCAGGGCCACAGCAAGGGCATCGACCATGGTCAGATCGAGGGAATTTAAGGTAGCCGGCACGTTCAGCGTGGCCACGGCAATATGCCCGGGGCCAGCGCTGGGCCAGAGCTCAAAATCGATGCCCGGGGCATCAGTCATGGGACTCTCCTTGGACGATTGGGCCTTCCAGAAATTGGGCGTCCGGGACCGCGAGCAGGGCCTCCGCCTCGTGCAGCTGGGCCTGCACGGGCAGGGCTCGCAGGTGATGCAGTAGGGCCGCGCGCAGCACCCGCACCGGCGTGTCCGGACGCTCTGCATAGACCGGGCTGCCGCAGCGGCGACAGAACACCCGATCCTTTCCCGGAGACGACTCGTAGCGAGCCAGGAGCGCCTCCCCGGCCAGCAACACAAAGTCCTCCCGGGGGACGGGGGCACTCAGATTAAAGGCCGCCCCCTGAGCCTGCTGGCAGGTGCGGCAATGGCAAAGGAACGCCGCCTCTGGCGGAGCGCGGAGGGCATAGCGCACACCCCCGCAGAGGCACCGCCCGGCTTCCCGCAGGGCCTCGCTCATGCGTTACGCCACTGGGGCGGACGCTTCTCCAGGAAGGCGTTGACGCCCTCGCGCTGATCTTCCGTGGAGAACAGATCCACAAAGGCTTCTCGCTCGTGAGCGTAGCTCTCCGCCAGGGGCCCCTTGCGCGCGCGCATGATGAGGCCCTTGCACGCGGAAACGGCTACGGGGCTTTGCTTCCCGACGTTCCCCGCCCAGGCCTGGGCCGTGGCCAGGGCCTCCCCCTTCTCCACCACGGCCTCCACCAGCCCGATGCGCGCGGCCGTTTCCGCATCAACGCGCTCGCCGCAGAGAATCATGCGCTTCGCCCAGCCCTCACCCACCATCCAAGAGAGATTTTGAGTGCCGCCGCCGCAGGGCAGCAGGCCCACGGTGGCCTCGGGCAACGCCATCTGCGCGTGGCGCTCGGCGATGCGCAGATCACAGGCCAGGGCGCACTCCAGGCCACCGCCCATGGCGTAGCCGTTGATGGCGGCAATGGACACGCCCCGATAGGACGCGAGGGCTTCAAAGGCGCGGCCAAAGTGCTGCGCCATGGACCGCGCCCGGGCCTTATCGCCATCGGCAAACACCTTCAGATCCGCCCCCGCGGAAAAGAACTTTTCCCCGGCGCCAGTCACGATGAGCGCGTAGATGTCCCGGTTGCTGTTTAGCTGCCCCATGATGGCTTCGAGGCCCGAGAGGCTTTCCTCGTCCCACACATTGGCCGCCGGGTTGTCGATGGTAAGAATCGCCGTAGCGCCCTCGACGGTGAGCTTGAGCTTAGACGTTGGGCTCGCGAGCATACTGTTCCCTCCCCAGAGCGTGAGTTAATGCAGGAGCGCCGCAGCGCCTTCCATTTGCATGCGCCGGGCGATAATCACCCGCATGATTTCGTTCGTTCCTTCCAGAATCTGATGCACCCGCACGTCCCGGAGATGGCGCTCCAGGGGATATTCCCGGATATAGCCATAGCCGCCGTGAAGCTGAAGGGCCTTGTTGCACACCTCGAAGGCGCGATCCGTGGCGAAGCGCTTCGCCATGGCGCAGTAGAGCGTAGCCTCGGGGTGCCCCGCATCCAGTCGGGCTGCGGCCAGGCGCACCATCTGCCGCGCGGCCAAAAGCTCCGTCGCCATGTCTGCGAGTTCAAACTGGGTATGCTGAAAGGCGCCGATGGGCTGGCCAAACTGCTGCCGTTCCCCTACGTAGGCAAGGGTGTGCTCCAGCGCCGCCTGGGCCGTCCCCACGGCGGTGGTGGCGATGTTGATGCGCCCGCCGTCGAGGCCCTTCATGGCAATCTTGAAGCCCTCCCCCTCCGCGCCGAGGCGGTAGGTGGCGGGAACGAAGGCGTCCTCGAAGGTGATGGCGCGGGTGGGCTGGCTGTTCCAGCCCATTTTCTCTTCCTTCCGCCCGAAGCTGATGCCGGGGGTATTAGCGGGCACCACGAAGCTCGAGACGCCCTTGGCACCGGGCTGAGGGCCGTTCTCATCAGCCACCCGGGCCATCACCACCAGCACATCCGTATCACCAGCGCCGGAGATGAACATCTTTTGGCCATTCAGCCGGTAGCCGTCGCCCTCCCGGGTAGCGGTGGTGCGCAGGGACGCCGCGTCGGACCCGGCCCCGGGCTCGGTCAGGCAGTAGGACGCCAGGGTTTTCGCTTCTGCCAAATCGGGGCAAAAGGCGGCCTTCGTTTCCTCGTTCCCGAAGCTTGCGATCATCCACAGGGCCATGTTGTGAATGGTCATGAAGGCCGCCGTGGAGGTGCAGCCCTCGGCCAGCGCCTCAAAGATCAGGGCCGAATC
>RGAU01000390.1 GCA_009919975.1 Gammaproteobacteria bacterium | reverse complement strand
GTCATAACCTTCCCTGTTAAGTCGTTTTACCTCAGGGTCGGCGCCATAGTCCCTTAGCTCTTGGCGCGAAATAGTCGTGCCTAGCAGAATCCAGGGATTAAGAAGTAGCTCCCCCCGAATCGACGTATCGCAACCGAAGATCACGTGCGTAAGGTCGTGGTCGCGAAACCCCTTTCCCTTGCGCCGAGACACCTCGGCGACCTCAGGGGCTTCGCGATAAAGTTCATCCAGTCCCTCTTGCAACGTTTTCGTGCAACTCGGCTGTAGAAATTCCATTTCTCCCCCTTAGCCGCTGGCCCTGCAACACGCAAAGTGCTGTGCTGGCCCCCAGTACCTTCGGTACTTTAGCGCTAGGAGCACGGTGAAAAATCACCTTTTATCAGCTGCGGGAGATTACCGCGTGGATGCAAAGGCGCTATTGCTTTTACTTTTTCTTCTCGCCGCGGGAAGCAGTAGCCTCGCAGCGAGCCCCTGGCATACGGAAGGCATACACCGGACCCCCTGGGGAGAAGTGGGCTACCGCATCGCCGGCGCCGGCCCGCCCTTGCTCCTGCTTCACGGCTACTTCGGCCAGGGCCCGCGCCGTGGGCTACTCCGCCGGCGGCATGACCCTTCTCCAGATGGCTGCCCTGCGGCCCACGGCTATCCACGCCATGATTCTTGCCTCCAGCGCCCATATGCTCGAGGAAGCGCCGCCCCGCCGCGCTTGGGAAGCTATGCCACCGCCCTTTCAGGCAGACATGCTGCGGAATCATCCCCGCGGCGTGCCCCAGATTAAGAAGCTCATCGGCATGGCCCTGGTCGAAGCCCTCGAAGATGGGGATCTCGCGCCAGTGAAAACGAAAACCTTACTGTTGGCCGGGGACCGGGACGCGGTATTCCCCGTCCCTTCCGTGCTGCAAACCTACCAAGCCTTACCCAACGCCCAGCTATGGATCGTCCCTAATTTGGGGCATGCGCTTTTCTGGCCCTGGGGCGGAAGCGACGCCCTTGCGGAGGCCTTCCCCGCCCGCGCGCTG
>RGAU01000389.1 GCA_009919975.1 Gammaproteobacteria bacterium | reverse complement strand
CCCTGGGCTGGGCGTGCGCATTCTTGGGGAAATTAAAAAGCCCTACGCGGATCTCCTGCGGGAAGCGGACGCGATCTTTATCGAGGAGCTCCGCGCCGCTGGGTGGTACGAAAAGGTGAGCCAAGCCTTTACGGTGTTTATGCCCGTGAAATCCGTGGGCGTGGTGGGCGACGCGCGGCGCTACGAATACGTTGTGGCCCTGCGGGCCGTGGAAACCATCGACTTTATGACGGCCCGCTGGGCGCATTTACCCTACGAGCTCCTTGAGACCGTCTCCAACCGCATCATCAATGAGATTTCCGGCATCTCCCGCGTTACCTATGACGTGAGCTCGAAGCCGCCGGCCACCATTGAGTGGGAATAGGGGCGGCTAACTCCGCAGCCAGTTCTCAACCCTCAGCCCTCGGGCAAGGTGAATAACTCTTCAACGCGACATCCTAGGGTCCTTGCGATTTTGAGCGCGAGGACCGTGGAGGGGATGTAGATGCCGTTCTCAATTGCATTGATGCTTTTGCGCGATACGTCCGCCGCTTCCGACAGCGCTTGCTGGGTCAGGCCGGCGGCCTTTCGCCGCGCCTCCAGGGTGTTTAGGAGCTTCGCATGGTGCCGTCCCAAGGCTACGGCTCCTCGTAGCGTTCCACGGCGCTGGTGAGTTCGGCGCCGGTGTTGGGGAAGAGCGTGCCCGCAACGAAGGTGCCGATGCCAATGGTCCCGACCAGTAGGCCTGCCCCCTTAAACAGGGGCCCTAGGGCGGTGGCGCCGAGAAGGTAGAGCCCGATGCCAACGGATAGGGTGATCACGCCCCCTCGGCGATAGTCGATGGGCTCGCCCTTGCGCTCTTCAAACATCCGAAGCAGCTCCTCGACCTTCCGCGGATCCTCGAGGTGCTTGGCAATTTCCAGCGCGGTTTCCCGCTTTCCCTTTCCTTCGTAGTACTGCCAGATAAATACGGCGACGGGGATGATGATGCCCGTCAGCATGCCCGCAAGCGGAATCCATTCGCCCATGAATCAACCTCCT
>RGAU01000388.1 GCA_009919975.1 Gammaproteobacteria bacterium | reverse complement strand
ACAGAGAAAAAGCTTAGAGGGGTAGGACGGGGGACGCAAGACCTAGGAACGGACCCAGGTTGTAACAAGTTGTTTCAAAAACAAGCTGTTAGGCCAGCGGGCGGACACCCGCTGGCCCAAGAGAGGACTCAGCAGGCTTCGAAGAGGCCTGCAGCGCCTTGGCCGCCACCGATGCACATGGTGACCACGCCGTACTTCTGGTTCCGGCGCTTGAGTTCGCGCAGCACCGTGCCCGTCAAACGGGAGCCGGTCATGCCAAAGGGGTGACCAATGGCAATGGAGCCGCCGTTGACGTTGTACTTCTCAGGGTCGATGCCGAGGTGATCGCGGCAGTAGAGACATTGGCTTGCGAAGGCCTCGTTGAGCTCCCACAGATCAATGTCGTTGATGCCAAGACCCGCGCGCTCGAGGAGGCGGGGAATCGCGAATACGGGGCCGATGCCCATTTCGTCGGGCTCGCAGCCCGCGACGGTGAAGCCGCGGAAGATACCGATGGGCGTAAGGCCCAGCTGTGCGGCACGCTCTGCGGACATAAGCAGGGTCATGGACGCCCCGTCGGACAGCTGAGACGCGTTCCCGGCGGTCACGGAACCGTTCTCTTCGAAAGCCGGGGGCAGCTTGGCCAGGCCTTCGATGGTGGTGTCGGGGCGGTTGCACTCGTCCCGGTCGACAATGGCGTCGACGATGCTCTCTTCGCCCGTTTCCTTATTGACCTTCTTCATCTTGACGGCCATGGGGACGATTTCTTCAGCAATAGCACCGCTGGCGGCCGCGGCGGCATAGCGCTGCTGGCTCATGAGCGCGAACTGGTCCTGGGCTTCCCGGGTCACTTGATAGCGGCGGGCCACCACCTCAGCGGTGTTGCCCATGGCCATGAAGATTTCCGGCTTTTGCTCCACCAGAATCGGGTTCTTCTCAGCCTTTGCACCCTGCTGGCGAGCGCCCATGGAAATGGAGTCCACGCCGCCGGCCATGGCGACTTCCGTCTGCCCGCTGGCGATTTGCGTGGCCGCAATGGCG
>RGAU01000387.1 GCA_009919975.1 Gammaproteobacteria bacterium | reverse complement strand
GCTAGAGAAAGCGCTCAAGGGCCAGGGAGCCCCCGCGGCAGCGGCGCTTCAGGCGCTCACGGAACGGCTCTGTTTGGGCGCGCCCTGGACGAACCTCAGTGCAGCCCTTGGCTTGAAAGGAAGAAGGGCCACGGAAGCGGCCCTTCGAGAGGCGCTAAAAAAGGCGCTGCGAGAGGCCTAACCGACCCCTCGCAGCGTGACGGCCTAGGCCCGGCTGCCCGAGAAGCTTGCATTGCCGAAGGCACCCAGCTTCACCGTGCCGCTGATTTCGTCGCCGTTCACTTCGGCGCTGAATTCGAGCTTGATGGGCATGGGGGAGGTGACGTTTGCCGCCCAGCTGAGGGACGCGCCATCAGCCTTGCCGTCTTCCAGGGCCAGCGTGCCCTGGGGTCCCACCATGGTGCCCGTGAGGGTTCCGCCGTCTACGGCGATATCAAGCGTGCCCTGCTGGGCCCCCATGGGGCTGTTGATGGTGACGTTCCATTGACCCGTCGCAGACATAACCGTTGCTCTCCAAAGTGGCTCGCCCCGTGCGAGCCCTGGTCCTTACCGTAGCGCGTCCCCAGCCTCGATGCAGCCCCAGGGCCGCTTTAGGAAAGGGCTGTGAGATCCGCCCGCAATGGTCCGCCGAGGATCTTCTCCAGAGCCAGGGCACCGCTCAGCACGGCCGCGTCCTGATGCTGCCCGCCGAGCACCTGGAGGCCGACGGGGAGCGCAGGCCCGTCTCCTTCCCGAGCTAGCCCTGCAGCAACCGTCGCCGCGGGCATGCGCGTCATATTCATGGGCAAGGTCATTTCCACCCAACGCCCGGTCTGACGACCCAGCACGATCCCTGGCGCGTCGTGCTCCGGGGGCAGACAGGGGCAGGTAGCCCCCAGCACCAGGCTGGCGCCGTGACGCTCAAGGGTCGCCTCCAGGGCCATGGCAAGGGTGGTGCACTGATCCATGGCCCGGGCGTAATCGGCGCCGCTCACCTCATCCATGCCGTAGGCAACGATCTCCCGCAGCTCCGGATCAATC
>RGAU01000386.1 GCA_009919975.1 Gammaproteobacteria bacterium | reverse complement strand
ATGATTCTCCACCGCAAGGCGGCGGGGGCGGAGCCGGCCACCTTCCATGAGAGCACCAAGCTCGAGCTCCTCTGGACCGTCATTCCCATCGTCATTTTGGTGGTGATGGCCTATCCGGCGACGGACGTGCTTGTGAAGATCTACGACACCGGCGGCGAAGACATGGTGGTGGAAGTCCGCGGGTACCAGTGGAAGTGGCAATATAAGTACCTCGACGAAGAGCTCAATGAGCAGGTGTCCTTCTTCTCGAACCTTTCCACGCCTCGTCAGCAAATCCTCGGCGAATCCCAGAAGGGTGAGAACTACCTTCTTGAGGTGGATAACGAGCTAGTCATCCCCACGGATACGAAGGTTCGCTTCCTGCTCACCTCCAATGACGTTATCCACTCCTGGTGGGTCCCCGATTTCGGCCTTAAGCGTGATGCCATCCCTGGCTTTATTAACGAAGCCTGGGTAAACGTTAAGGAGCCCGGCGTATACCGCGGCCAGTGCACGGAGCTATGCGGCAAGGATCACGGCTTCATGCCCGTGGTGGTGCGCGCCGTGCCTAAGGCGGAATTCGAGCAGTGGTACGCCGCTCAGCTAGACCCCAGCGCCGCCGCGGCGCTGGCCATGGCCAACTAACTCAACCCTTCGACCAGGAGACTCTGATATGAGCGCGGTTATCGAAGCCCATCACGACGATCATGATCACGGTCCGGCGAAGGGCATTACTCGCTGGCTCTACACCACGAACCACAAGGACATCGGCTCGATGTACCTTTGGTTCAGCTTCATTATGTTCCTTGTGGGCGGGCTCATGGCGCTGGTCATTCGCGCCGAGCTCTTCCAGCCGGGCCTGCAGTTCGTGGAACCTGCCTTCTTCAACCAGATGACCACGAACCACGGCTTAATCATGGTCTTCGGGGCCATCATGCCGGCCTTCGTGGGTCTGGCGAACTGGATGGTTCCGCTCATGATTGGGGCGCCGGATATGGCCCTGCCCCGCATGAACAACCTGTCCTTCTGGATCCTCCCCTT
>RGAU01000385.1 GCA_009919975.1 Gammaproteobacteria bacterium | reverse complement strand
TGGGAGAACGTGCAGCTGGGGGTGCCGGCCGCCGAGCCGGAGGCTCCGGCGGGGCTCACCCTGCCTATCACCTTTGACGCTAACGGGGTGGACTATCCCTTCGGCGTCTTTGGTGGGGCAGAGACGGTCTTGGTTGCCGACCCGGCTAACGCTGACCTGAGGGTGGCACAAACGACCAAAACGGCTGGCGCCGAAACCTTCGCGGGAACGGTGGTTGGTGGATTCGACTCTCAGCTGGCCGCGCCTATCCCCTTCGCGGAGGGAGCGACGGCCATGAACGTTCGCGTTCTGACGCCCAACGCTGGGACGCCCGTTCTCCTGAAGCTCGAGAATGCTGACGCGTCTTCGACCACGGAGCTGCTCGTCAACACCTCGGTGGGCGGGGCCTTTGAGACCCTGACCTGGAACTTCGCCGATGCGCCGGGCTTCAGCTTGGATGTGGACTATGTTCGCGTGGTGATTTTCTTTGACTTCGGCAACGTAGGAGACGGAGCAACCTATCTCTTCGACGATGTCCGGTTCGGCGCCGGTGGCCTCTCCTTGCCCATTACCTTTGACGCTACTGGGGTTGCCTATCCCTTTGGGGACTTTGGGGGTGCCGGTACGGAACTGATCGCGGATCCGGCGGACGCCGCCCTGCGTGTGGCGCAAACCACCAAAGGGGCAGGGGCTGAAACCTTTGCGGGAACGGTCCTTGGCGGCTTCGACTCTCTGCTGGCCACCGCCATTCCCTTTACCGATGGCGCGACGTCCATGAGCGTCCGTGTTCAAGCACCGGCTGCAGGCATCCCGGTGCTGCTGAAGCTCGAGAACGCCGATGCCTCTTCGACTACGGAGCTACTCGTGAATACCACGACCGGTGGGGCCTTTGAGACGTTAACCTGGGACTTCTCCACGGCGGCGGGCTTCAGCTTAGACGTGGACTATGTGCGAGCTGTGATCTTCTTTGACTTTGGCACGAATGGAGATGGGTCGACCTATCTCTTCGATGACGTCCAATTCGGAGCGGGGGAATAAGCATGGAAACGATGAATAACGGACC
>RGAU01000384.1 GCA_009919975.1 Gammaproteobacteria bacterium | reverse complement strand
CCGGTGGAACCTTTACTGCATCTAACTACACGATCACATATGCTAACGGAACGTTAACCGTATCACCTAAAGCCTTAACCTATACGGTTGCTGCTGATAATAAAGTATATGATGGTAATACGACTGCTTCTGCAACCTTAACCTTCTCTGGTTTAGTGGGCGATGAAACCTTAGGCCAAAGCGTAGGTGCTACCTTTGCAGATAAAAATGTGGGAACAGGTAAAACTGTCACGGTAAACTCTATTACTCTAAGTGATGGTACTAACGGTGGTCTTGCTGCAAATTATAGTATTGCAACTGGAGGAACTACGACTGCAGATATTACTCCTAAAACTGTTGTTATTAATAGTGCATTAACTTCTGCAACAAAAGTATACGATGGCACAACAACTGCTGAAGTTACAAGATCAGAATTAATTGGATTGATTGAAGGTGAAGATGTGACAGCATCTGGGGGCGGTAATTATGATAATGCTAATGTTGGAACAGGTAAGGCTATTACAATTAGCTACACATTAGTAGATGGTGAAACTGCTGGTCTTGCTTCAAACTATACTATAGCTGAACAAACAACCAATAACGGCGTTATTACACCAAGACCCTTAACTTATACGGTTTCTGCTTTGAACAAAGTATATGATGGTAACACTACTGCAACAGTTACTTTGAATTTGTCTGGTTTTGCTCGTGAGGAAACGGTTGCTGCTTCTGCTAACACCGCAATCTTTACAGATAAAAATGTTGCTAATGCTAAAACTGTAACGGTTAATTCAATCACTTTAGCAGACGGCGATAATGGTGGTCTTGCTGCAAACTATAGTATTGCAACAGGAGGAACCACCACTGCAAACATTACTGCCAAATCCATTGCATTAAATGATTTAACCGCAAGTGATAAAGTATATGACGGCACAACCACTGCAATTATTTCTAGTTATGGAACTTTGGAAGGAGCAATTGAAGGAGATACAGTATCACTTAATATAACCAATGCAGTTTCTAATTTTAATAATAAAAATGCAGGAACCGGAAAAACAGTTACAGTTGCAT
>RGAU01000383.1 GCA_009919975.1 Gammaproteobacteria bacterium | reverse complement strand
TCATCTGCCACTGCGATTGGAACTGGTTCATTAACGTATGATTCAGGTTCCTATTCTTGGACAACACCAGATAGTATTGATTCAACCAAACTACTTGTTGTTGCTGGTGGCGGTGGCGGTGGTAGTTCTCGATCTGGAAATACTTCGGGTGGAGCAGGTGGAGGAGGTGCGGGTGGATTAATTTATGATGCAAATTATTCTATCTCTGCAAACACATCTTATACTGTTACCGTAGGCGCTGGCGGTGCAGGTGGTGATAGTAACAATGGTAATGGAGAAAATGGAACCCAAGGTGGAAATTCTGTATTCAACGATCAAACTGCTATTGGTGGTGGTTATGGTGGAATAGGTAATGACAGTGTATCGAACGGAAATGGTGGATCTGGAGGATCTGGTGGTGGTGGCGGTAATGATGGTAATGGGTCCACTACTGGAAGAGGTGGATCTGGAACTTCAGGACAAGGATATGCTGGAGGTTCAGTAACTGGCGTCAATGGAGATCTTGGAGCAGGTGGTGGTGGCGCAGGAGCCGCAGGAGCCAATGTTAATGCATCAGGTCCAGTAAGTGGTGGTGCAGGAGGAGTAGGACTTGCATATGATATAACTGGTACATCAACATACTATGCTGGTGGTGGTGGCGGAGCTACCAACCATTCTTATCCAGAATACACAGGCGGTGCTGGCGGTGCTGGCGGCGGCGGAGCTGGCGGAAATAATGATGGTAATGGATCAGATGGTACTGCTAACACAGGTGGTGGAGGTGGAGGAGGTTCTGATAGTGGAGGATTAGGCGGTGACGGTGGATCAGGTATTGTTGTTGTTAATTATGATTATGATGCATCTGTCTATGCATCTTACAATTTAACCATCTCAACAGGTTCTGGTGCAGTAGATATTAATGGTACGGTTGCAAACATTGGAACATTATCTATTACTTCAACTAGTACTTCATCTGAAGCCTCAGGTATCATTAGTACAGATACTGTAATTACCAAAGCAGGATCTGGTACTTTATTATTATCTGCAAACAACACCTACACCGGTCAAACT
>RGAU01000382.1 GCA_009919975.1 Gammaproteobacteria bacterium | reverse complement strand
ATGAAATCAGGGATAACCCGGTGAAAGCTCAAGCCGTCGTAGAACCCGCGCTGTGCGAGGTTAACAAAGTTGGCCACGGTGACCGGGGCCTGCTCCGGGAAAAAGACCACCTTAATGGGGCCAGCACTGGTTTCGAAGGTCGCACCGAGGGGCGTGCTCATAGCTTGGGTTCCTTTCCTTAAGGGGCGCTGCGCGCCTGGCTGTGGTACTCGTCGTTGGGGGCCAGCTCGATGGCTGCGGCGAGGCGGTTGGTCATGTTGAAGAAGGCCGCGACGGCGGCGATATCCCAGATCGCCCGCTCGCTGAAGCCGGCCTCCCGGAGGTTGTCCCGGTCCTCGTCGTCCATGCTATCCGGGGCCAGGGTGAGCTGCTCGGCGAAGGCCAGCATGGCCTTGTGCTTTGCGCTGAGCTTGGCTGCCCGATAATTCATGGCCAGCTGTTCCCCGAGCATGGGATCGCCGGAGAGCTCACGCACCGCTGCCCCGTGGGAGACCAGGCAGTAGTAGCAGTGGTTCTTCGATGACACCACCACGGCGATCATCTCCCGCTCGAGCTTGCTCAGGGGCGAGTCCGCGAGCATGAGGTCGTTGTAGAAGGTGATGAACGCGCTGAGCTTTTCCGCATTGAACGCGTAGGCCTGAAGGACGTTCGGCACGAAGCCAAGCTTCTCCCGGCACTTTCCAAAGTATTTGGCCAGGTCCTTGCCGAGGGCCTCATCAGGAAGGGCAGGCAGGTCTAAGGCGTGGCAAGATGCGTTGCTCATGGCGGGTCCCCCGCTGAAAACGCGAAGTGTAGCGCAGGGGGCGGAGCCCCGTCCTCCGCTTCCCTTTAGTGAGAGGGCGTAATGGTAAAGCAAGCAGCGAAGGTGGCTTTTGTGGGCCTTGGGGTGATGGGCTTTCCCATGGCGGGGCATTGGGCCCAGGCAGGCCTTGAGGTGTGCGTCTACAACCGCAATGGGGCTCGGGCTGAGGCCTGGTTGGCGCGCTTCCCCGGGCGCGCCGCGCCCACCCCCCGGGAAGCGGCGGCGGGGGCCGAAGTGGTGGCCCTGTG
>RGAU01000381.1 GCA_009919975.1 Gammaproteobacteria bacterium | reverse complement strand
TTCGCGTTGCAGTCACTGGCGCTGCGGGCCAGATCGGCTACTCCCTGCTGTTCCGTATTGCTTCCGGCGAGATGCTGGGCGCCGACCAGCCGGTTATTCTGCAACTGTTGGAAATCACGCCCGCGCTCGATTCGCTGCGCGGTGTGGTCATGGAGCTCGAGGACTGCGCCTTCCCGCTGGTGCAGGGCATCATCCCCACCGACGATCCCAATGTGGCCTTCAAGGACGTGAACTATGCGCTGCTCGTGGGTTCCCGTCCCCGGTCCAAGGGCATGGAGCGCAAGGATCTGATCGAAGCCAATGCGGCGATCTTCTCCGTGCAAGGCAAGGCCCTGAACGACGGTGCGGCCCGGGACGTGAAGGTGCTGGTGGTGGGCAACCCCGCGAACACCAACTGTCTCATCGCCCAGCGCAATGCCCCGGACCTGGACCCGCGCCAGTTCACGGCCATGACGCGCCTCGACCACAACCGAGCCGCAGCCCAGCTGGCGGCGAAAACCGGCGCCCACGTGACGGAAGTGGAAGGGCTCTGCATTTGGGGTAACCATTCCGCTACCCAATATCCCGATATTCATCGCGCGACGGTGAAGGGCACGGCGGCGCTCGATCTGGTCGATCAGGGCTGGTACGCCGATACCTTTATTCCTGCCGTGCAGCAGCGGGGCGCCGCCATCATCGAAGCGCGAGGCGCCTCCAGTGCGGCGTCTGCCGCTAATGCCGCCCTCGAGCACATGCGCGATTGGGCCCTCGGTGCCCCCGGCATCCTTTCCATGGGCGTCTATAGTGATGGCAGCTATGGCATCGAGAAGGGGTTGATCTATTCCTTCCCCGTCACCTGCGAAGGCGGCGATTGGAAGATTGTTGAGGGCATGGAGCCCAATAGCTTCTCCCTGGAGCGCATGAAAGCCACGGAGCAAGAGCTCGCTGAGGAAATGGGCGCCGTTGCCCATCTGCTGCCGGGCGCCTAAGGGCCCGAGCCACGGGCTCACCCCCTGCCCCGGTTTCGGGGCAGGGCGTTTTTCCTTCTTCAAGGAGCCCAAGCATGAGTGAC
>RGAU01000039.1 GCA_009919975.1 Gammaproteobacteria bacterium | reverse complement strand
GGCCACCCCGAGGGGCCAGTAGAACAGGGCAGTCACCGGGCGGAACACCTCATCCGGCGCGGGCACGGGTTCAAGGGCGTCAAGGGTTCGGTAAATCTCCGCGAGCTCTTCCGTATTGCGCGCTCGGAAGTAGCGGCCGCCGGTTTGATCGGCAATGCGCGTCAGCGTGGCCTCATCGAGATCCGCCGACGGGTTCATGGTGGCGCGGCCAAAGGCGCCGCCAAACCAGCCCGGGGCTTCCATGATCTCCGCGCCGACCCCCACGGAGTAGATCCGCACCCCCGCCTGCGCGGCGAGCTCCGCTGCTTTCTCCGGGCTGACCTCGCCGACGTTATTGGCGCCGTCCGTAAGGAGGATGAGGACCCGGTTTTCCGCGGGTCGATCCCGCAGATGCTTCACCGCAAGGCCAATCGCGTCGCCTATGGCCGTTTTTCCCCCGGCGATGCCCAGAGGCGTTTCCTGGAGCAGCGCATTCACCGTGGTGCGATCGTAGGCGCCGGATCCAAAAAGGATTAGCCCTAGGCGATCGCCTTCTCGGCGGGCAAGAAAGGCCTCCAGGACATCCTTCACCACCATGAGGCGCGTCGCCTTCTGTCCCTCGAGCACCATGTCTTCCCGATTCATGGATCCGGAGATGTCCACGGCCAGCAGCAGGTCCCGGCCAGTCACGGGGACGCTGACGGGCTCCCCAAAGTGTTCGGGCCGGGCCGCGGCGGTGAGAAGGGCCAGCCAGAGCGCCCAGAGCGCTGCCAGGCGCAGGCGCCGGCGGAGGTCGCCGGACCCGTGGCGCTCGAGGAATGGGGCGAAGGGGTCGAGGGTAGGAACCCGGAGCGCCGCAGCATCGGAGCTCCGGGGTGGAAGCAGGCGGCGCAGAAGCCAGGGGAGGGGCGCCAGCAGGGCCCAGTAGGGCGCGACGAACTCAAACACGGCGAGGCGCTCCGTCACGATGGGCGTCGAGCCAGCGCCGGGCTGCCTCGGCGAGCTCTCGGCCGCAGTCGAGCGGCGCCCCCGCCCGAGCCCCATAGCGCGCATCGCCAAGGAGGTCCGCCGCAGGGCCTTGGGTGAAGGTGGGCGCGGCCATGGCCTCGTCGAGGAATCGGACGAAGGCCGTTCCGCTGAGCGATGCCACCCGATCCCGGGGATAGTGCAGCAGAGCCACCCGGCGAAGGAGGGCGGTCAGCGTTGCGGCGGCGTCCCCGGCGCTGCGGCTCGGGGCGGTTCGCTCCCACTCCGCGAGCTCCGCGAGGGCCGCCCGGTGGGGTCGGCGCCGCCGATGGCGCTGCCAGAGGCGGGCAAGGATCAGGGTGGTGAGCCCTAGCCCGGCCAGGATGAGGCCCAGGACCCAAAGATTGGGGGGCCAGGCGCTGGGCTCCGGGGGCTCGGAGATATCCGCAAGGCCGTTTAAAACGGTCAGATCCCCCGGCGCCGGCGCCGCCCCCAGGGGCGGGGGCGCAGCAAGGGCTAGGCCCACAGCACG
Organism: Gammaproteobacteria bacterium; assembly: GCA_009919975.1. Lineage (GTDB taxonomy): Bacteria > Pseudomonadota > Gammaproteobacteria > Pseudomonadales > Azotimanducaceae > Salivita. The sequence continues at coordinate 12,502 of RGAU01000039.1, read as the reverse complement.
GCGCAGGGTCCCGCGCATCATCGTAGCCACCGCCCAAGGTCCTGGAGGTAATCCCCGTCCGTGGAGCATTCGAGAAGAAGCCCCTCCTGGCTTTGCAGCTGGGCCGCGAGCCCATCCCGCCGCGCCTCATAGCGCTCGGTCCAGCGCGCCGAAGCCTCCCGCCCGGCGAGGTCGAGGGTTTGCCGCCGGCGCCCGTCGCTTAAGGGATAGCGCCCCGCCGGAGGGGCGGCCCGCTCGAAGGGATCGCTCACCAAAATGCCGTGGACCTGGGCCTGCTGTCCGAGCCGGCCCAGCTGCTCGAGCACCTGGGGAAAGGGGTCTAGGCCATCGGCAAAGTCGCTGACGACGATCACCGTGGTCCCGGGGCGGACGACCTTGCGGAGTTCCTGAAGCGCGGCGCTAAGGCTTTCCACCGGCCCCGGGCCGGGGCGGGCCGCAGCGCGAGGGCTTGCCCCGTAGCGCTCCGCGAGGGCTTCGCAGCCCTCCCGAAGCTGGTTTTGGATCCGCAGCACGCTCTGTTGCGTTTTGCGAGGGCGAAGGGCCTCGAGGCCCGTAGCGGTGCGCAGCAGGGCGCCGACCCGGTCCCCGTCGTCATAGGCGCGCCAGAGGAGCAGGGTGGTGAGCTCCGCAATGGCCAGGGATTTCAGGCGCTGGCGAGTACCAAAGAAGGTTTGGGGGCCAAGATCGGCGAGGAGCAAGATGGGCCGCTCCCGCTCTTCATGAAAAACTTTAGTGTGTACCCGTCCCGTGCGCGCGGTGACGCGCCAATCGATGTGGCGAATGTCATCGCCCTGCTGATAGGCGCGGGTCTCGGCAAAATCGATGCCCCGGCCGCGAAAACGGGAGCTGCGTTGCCCCGCCCCGCCGGCGCGCACCGCGCGCGGAGGCGTCCACACCAGGCGCGCGGCGGCGGCGCGGAGGGCGAGGAGCTCCGGCAGCGTCGGGACAGCGCCGCGCATGCTTAGGCGACCGGCACCCGAGCCAGTAGCTCATCCAGGACATGGTCCGTGCTGATGCCCTGGGCCTGGGCCTCAAAGGACACGAGCACGCGATGCCGAAGTACGTCGTGCACCAGCGCTTGAATAGGCCCGGGCCCGGGCGCAGCGATCAAGTGCCAGGGTGCCGCGGGGGGAGGCGCCGTACTCGATCCATCGGGCGAGATCCTCGCCCCAGGGCGCGGGGTTCCGCGTGGCCAGGATCAGCTGCACGAGGTAGGTCTCCACGGCGGGGTCCATGTGCAGGGACAGCACGGCTTGCCGGGCAGCGAAGAGGTCCGCCTGAGAGAGGGGCGCCGGCGGCGTCGGGCTCGCCGATGCTTGGGCTTCGGCCCGGACCAGCGCGAGAATGCGCTGCTCCGTTTCCGCGTCGGGGTAGGCCACGAGTACGTTCAGCAGGAAGCGATCCAGCTGAGCCTCGGGCAGGGGGTAGGTGCCCTCCTGCTCGATGGGGTTCTGCGTCGCCATGACCAGGAAGAGCTCGGGAAGGGCAAGGCTGCGCCGGCCCACGCTCACCTGCCCCTCCGCCATGGCTTCTAGGAGCGCGGACTGAACCTTCGCTGGCGCTCGGTTGATTTCGTCGGCCAGCACGAGGTTGTGAAAAATCGGTCCTTCTTGGAAGGAGAACTGCCCCGTTTCCGGCGAGAAGATATCCGTTCCCGTCACGTCGGAAGGGAGGAGATCGGGGGTGAACTGAATGCGATGGAAGCTGCCCTCCACCCCCAGGGCAAGATCCTTAATGGCTCGGGTCTTGGCGAGCCCCGGGGCGCCTTCCACCAAAAGGTGGCCGTCAGACAGGAGGGCGATAAGCAGCCGGTCCACCAGCGCCTCTTGCCCCAAAATGCGATGATTCAGCCAGCTTCGCAGCGCCAGCAGGGCGTCCCGTTGGGCCATGGCCCGTTCCCCTTTTTCCAATGCATGAATAAAACCGCTGCGCAGTCTAACGCAGCTCCGGCTTCCGGGGGCGCCTCATCAAAGCTCGGCATTGCGAAGGAGGAACGGCTACAATGGCGAGTCGAGTTCTTGCCGTGGATACCCTGTGTACGCGCTCTTACGCCCCTGGCTTTTTCGCCTGGCTCCGGAAACCAGTCACGACCTCACGCTGGGCTTGCTGGCCGCAGCAAGCCGCCTTCAGCTGGATAGCTTGGCCCCGGCGCCGGTGGCCGATCCGATCCAGTGCCTCGGCCTAAGCTTTCCCAATCGCGTGGGCCTCGCCGCCGGGCTCGATAAGGACGCCCGTGCCTTTGAAGCCCTCGGGGCCCTGGGCTTTGGTTTCCTGGAGCTGGGAACGGTAACGCCCCTGGCCCAGCCGGGGAATCCGACGCCTCGGATGTTTCGCCTCCCGGAGGCGAAGGCGCTCATCAACCGCATGGGCTTTAACAACGAGGGGCTCGAGCCCTTCCTGCGCCGGGTTCGGCGTCGTCGCTACAGCGGCGTGCTGGGAATCAATATCGGCAAGAACAAGGTCACCCCCGCGGAGCGCGCCGCCGACGACTACACCCAGGCGCTGCAGGCGGTGCACCGCCACGCCGATTACGTCACGGTCAATTTATCGTCTCCGAATACCCCGGGGCTGCGGGATTTACAGCAGGGGGACGCCTTTGCCCAGCTTCTGACTGCCCTCGGCCACACCCGGGAGGCCTTGGCCGATCGGGAAGGGCGCCGCGCGCCCCTGCTCATCAAGATTGCCCCCGATCTTCATAACGACGATTTGAAGGCCCTGGCGGCGCAGGCTGCGGCGCAGGGCGTCGATGGGCTGATCGCGTGCAACACCACCCTGAGCCGCTCGGCCGTGGAGCATCTTCCTCACGGGGAAGAAGCGGGCGGCCTATCCGGTGCCCCGGCCCATGCGCGGGCCCTTGAGGTCATGGCCTTGCTTCGGGCAGAGCTCGGCCCCGCCTATCCGCTGATTGGGGTGGGGGGCATCGATCACCCGGACCGCGCCCGGGCCATGGTGGCGGCCGGAGCGCAGCTGGTGCAGCTGTATACGGGTTTGATCTACGAGGGGCCCGGGCTTGTATCCCGGGTGGCGCGGGCCTTGGCAGCGCCCGCGCCGTGACCGCTAGCGGGGTTTGTGCAAACCAAACAGGGCGAGGGTGCCATTGGCGCGTTCCTCGGCCCCCAGAAGCCATCCTTCAAGCCACTGGCTGCGTAGGCCCAGGGCGCCGCGGGGGCATTGGCTACGGGGACGGCCGCGCACGCCGGCGCGGTAGCCTTGGTGCCATGCGCGCGCTTTCGTATTGCGTTTTTGCGTTCTCATGGAGCACTCCGAGTTGGGGGGGTAAGTCCTCGTTTCTACGCTCCTGGATCGGGGCTGTCGAACAACAAAAAGCTCTAAGGGCGCCGCTATCGAGCGCCGGTCGCTATATGCCAGGGAGGGCAAGCCGATGAGCGGGGCACGACCACGGGTTAAATTGCTGGCGCCTACGGGGCAGGGGCGGGCGGAGGTCATTATCCGCTGCCCCCGGCGCCTCGAACGGATGCTTTCCCAGGAGTTCGGGGAACTCCAGCTGCCCCCGGTGCAGCTCTTTCAGGGGGGGGTACAGGGACTCTGGACCTTCGAAGAGGCGGAGCTCGCGTGCTTTGCATCGCGCATCGCCAGCCGCGTCCTATGGCCCCTGGCGCGCTTCCCTGCGCTGAACGCGGATGGGCTCTACGCCGGAGCCGCCTCCCTTCCCTGGGGCCAGTGGCTGCTGGGGCCCCGCAGCCTGGGCCTCGGTTTCGACGGGGTTCATGATCAGCTTCGCCATACCCGCTTTTCCGCGCTTCGAATTAAGGACGCCATCTTCGATCGCCTTCGGCAGGAGGGTCTGCCCCTGCCGGAACTCGATCCCGCTGGGGCGGAGCTGCAGCTCCATGGCGTGCTTCATCGGGAGCAGGTGACACTCTACGTGGTGCTTGGGGGCGGCGCGCTGCATCGCCGAGGCTGGCGGCGGGATGCGGGGGTTGCCCCGATCAAGGAAAACCTGGCCGCGGCCATCCTCCGCCTTGGAGGGTGGGGTCTTGGGGCGGGAGGCCCCTTGTTCGACCCCGTTTGCGGATCGGGGACCCTGCTGGTAGGAGCGGGCACGACCGCTGGGTGGGCGCTGAGCGGACCCAATGGGCGGCGCTTCGGGCGCGAAGCGGTGCCCAGGAACGGGAGGCGCCCCTGCGCCTCATCGGCCGAGACGCGGATCCGGAGCAGCTGGCCCGAACCCAGGTTCACCTCGAGGCGGCGGGGCTGCTCGATCACCCCCTGCTGGAGCTCGACCTCGCTGAGGGCCGGCTGGAAGATTGCGCGGGCGCCGAGCCCGCCCCCCAGCTCATCGTAGGGAACCCGCCCTACGGCGCCCGCTTGGCCGCAAGCGAAGATCTCTTGCCGACCCTAGGGCGCGTTCTGGTGCGGAATCACCCGGAAACGAAGCTCTCCTTCATTGTGGGAGTGCCCGCAGGGGAGGACTCGGACACCCGAGCCCTCATTGCACGGTTGGGGATTCCCGGGCTCAAGGCCAGCGCGCTGAATAATGGTGCCCTCGAAGCCGTCGTGTTGAGCGGGGCAACGCCCGCCGCTCCCGAGGTAAGGGAGGGCGCCTCGGGCGCTGCCCTGGGTGGGCCCGCTCCGGGGGCGGATCCCCTTTGGGACAAGGCCCTAGAGGCCGCAGAGGCCTTCGCCAATCGCATTCGAAAAAACCGCTCCCACCTCGGGCGCTGGGCGCGCCGCCAGGGGGTGTCGGCCTATCGCCTTTACGACCGGGACCTCCCGGAATACGTGCTGACCATCGATCATTACGGCACGGCGCTGGCTGTGCAGACCTATGAAGCGCCGAACACCATCGATCCGGCGCAAGCGGCGCTGCGGCAAAGAGCCGCCCTGGCGCTCCTGCCCGAGGCGGCGGGGGTGAAGGAGGAGGCCCTGTACCTGCGGGAGCGGCGACGCACGAGTCCGGAAAACCAGTATGGTGTGGCCAGCCGGGCCCAGGAGCGGGTGCAGGTGATTGAAGGTCCCGCGAAGTTCTGGGTGAACTTAAGCGATTACCTCGATACGGGGCTCTACCTTGATTCCCGGGGGATTCGCCGAGCGATCGCGGAATATCTCCGCATTCTTCGGGCGCGCCGGGCGCGGCAAGGGCAGGGCGGACCTCGCTTCCTCAATCTCTTTAGCTATACGGGGACGGCCACCGTGCAGGGAGCCCTCGGCGGCGCTGAGGAAAGCCTTTCGGTGGATCTTTCTCGCACCTATTTAAATTGGGCCCGGGATAATTTCGAGCTGAACCGTCTTGATGGGGCGCGCCACAGCCTCCAGCAGGCGGATGTTAAGGCCTGGCTCGCAAGCCCGCCCGCGGGGCCCTGGGAAAGCCACTTTGATGTCATTTTGTTCGATGCCCCTACCTTCTCGAACTCCGAGCGCATGGCGGAGGATCTTGACCTACAGCGAGATCATCCTGCGCTTCTTGAGGCGGCCCTAAAGCGCCTTGCCCCCGGGGGCGTGCTGTTTTTCGTGACCCATGCCCGTCGCTTTGACTTCACCTTTGAAGCTGAGGGGTGGGCCGCGGAAGAGAAGACCCACCTGACCCTGGACCAGGACTGCGACCGGGGGCGTCCCGCCCATCGGTGCTGGTTGATCCGTCCGGAAGGGGTCACCATTCCCGGCCTCTAGGGAAAGCGAGGGCCCCGGCTGAGGGCGCTTTGCACCAGGCTGCGGGCCAGCTGGGGGAAGGGGAGCCCAGCGGCCTTTGCCGCGTCCGGATAGAGGCTGGTGGGCGTCATCCCAGGTAGCGTATTCACTTCTAAAAGCACCGGGCCCTCCTGCGTCAGGATGAGATCGGCGCGGGATAGGTCTCGGCAGCCAAGGCACTCGTGAGCGGTTAGGGCGATGCGCTTCATGGCCGCCGCATCGGCGTCACTCACCGGGGCGGGCACCCGGTGCTCGCTCGCCCCCGGGGCATAGCGATGTTCGAAGTCATACCAGCTGTGTGCCGGGGTCACGATCTCGATGAGGGGCAGAGCCACGGCGTCCTGCTGCGCCGGGGCGAAGATCGCCGCCGTGAGCTCCCGGCCCTGGAGCCGTTCCTCCACGAGCACCGCGTCCCCAAAGCCGAGGGCTAGCTCGAGGGCCGCTTCAAGGGACTCTGAGTTATCGACGAGGGTGACCCCCAGGGCCGAGCCCTGCTGGCTGGGCTTCACCACGACCTGGGTGCCGAGGGTGCTCTGCACCAAGGCGGAAGCGTCGGCTGGCGCCGTTCCCCGAGGGACGACCACATCCCGGGCCACGGGCAGGCCCGCGGCCCGAAAGCCGTGCTTAGCAAGGGTTTTGTCCATGGCCGTGACGCTCGCCGCCACCCCGCTGCCCACATAGGGTAAGCCCAGGAGATCGAGCAGGCCCTGAACCGTACCGTCCTCCCCCGGGGGACCATGGAGGGCAGGAAAAACCACGTCGGGCGCCAGGGCTAAAAGGTTTGAGGCCAGGTCCCGGTCCACTTCTAGGCGCGTAAGCTGCCGAGCAAGCCCCGTCAGCGCCTGCTCGAGGCCCGCTGCGGAGCTCCGGGACACTTCGGCCTCCGGGGACGGTCCTCCCTGGAGGATGACCACGTGGGCCTGGGCTAAAGCTTTTCCGGTCATGGCGTGTTTAGGCGCTCTTCGCAGGCAAAGGGAAGGTCGATGGGGGGATCGGCGGGGGTGAAGCCGAAGACCCGACCGTAGAAGCTTAGCTCTGCCAGCAGGGCCGTGCGAACGGTTTCTGCTTGCCGAAAACCGTGCTGCTCCCCCGGGAAGGTGAGATAGGCCGAGGGCACGCCAGCTTCCGTCATGGCCGCGATCATCGCCTCGGGCTGGGACGGCGGTACGACCCGATCCTCCAAACCCTGGAGGAAGAGCACGGGGGCGGTGATTTGGTCGGCGTGGTATCGGGGTGAGCGGGCCCGGTAGCGTTCGCGAGTTTCCGGGAGCGGCCCAACGAGCAGATCAAGGTAGCGCGCTTCGAATTTATGGGTGTCCGTGGCCAGCCCTTCCAGATCCGTGACACCGTAGAGACTCGTGCCCGCCCGGAAGGTGTCGTGGAAGGCGAGGGCACCGAGCACCGTGAGGCCCCCGGCGGAGCTGCCGCGAATGGCGCAGCGCCGGGGGTCCACGCGACCGGCCTTGATCAGGGCCTTGGCGCCATCGACGCAGTCGCTGACGTCTCGCTTGCCCCAGGCGCCGCGAAGGGCGTCCCGGTAGGCGCGGCCGTAGCCCGTGCTGCCCCGATAGTTCACATCGAGCACGGCAAAGCCTCGGCTGGTCCAGAACTGAACCTTCAGGCTGAGGGCCGGGGAGGTGGCCGCCGTGGGGCCGCCATGGCTGATGACCAGCAGGGGCGGAGGCGTGGCCGGGGCCGTGACGGAAGCGTTCCTCGGCGCGTAGAAGACGCCGTGGGCCGTCTCCCCGTCCTCCGTGGCGAAGGTCAGGGCCTCGGGCTCCGCGAGGGCCCCCTCCGGGAGTAGGAGGGGGCTGCTCTCCCGAACAATTTCCGCACTGCCGTCGAGGCCCAGGGCCACGAGCGTCGGGAAGGTGGTGCGGGCGCCGGCGACCGTGAACAGTCGCGTACCGTCGCTACTCAGCCCGTCAAAGTGATCAAAGGGCGTGGCCAGGGGCGTCAGCGCACCGCTGCGTCGGTCAAAAATGCCGAGCTGTTGCTGTCCTTCCTCAAAGCATAGGCAGGCGAGGCGCTGATCGTCGATGAAACACCAGCTCCGCATGCCAAGCTGCCACAGCGGCAGGCCGAATTCCGCGGCCCGGGGTAGGCATGCCCTGGGCGCCGCCCCGTCGCTGGCCTGCTCGTAAAGGTTCCACCATCCCGTACGGTCGTCCATGAACAGGAGCGCCCCCTCGGGGGCCCAGCCCGGCTGGAACACGCTTGTGCCCTGGCCTCCGGCGACGGAGATGGGATCTCCCTCGGGCCGCCCCTCCGGCGTTAGCCGTTGGCGATAGAGCACGGCGCCGTCCCAGGGCATCTCCCCCTGGTCCCAGGCGAGATAGGCGAGGGTCCGTCCGTCCGGGCTTGGGGTGGGGCTAGCGTAGAAATCGTGCCCCGAGGCGACCACCTCGGGCTGCTCAAGCACGCCCTCCACAAGGTGATGGAGCGCAAGGAAGTTATCCGTTCGCCCCTCCATTTCCCGCTCGCCTACCAGCCAGAGCCCGCGGCCTTGGCTGTCCGGGACGCATTCCCCCCAGCGGGTGCCATCATCGGGGGTCAGGGCCACGGCGTCCCCGCCGGCGGGGGGCTGGGCGTAGAGACGCTGATCCTGGAAGTTCACGAACAGCACGCGCCCCGCGATCACCGCAAAGGCTCGCCCGCCATATTCGTGGACCCGGGATCGGACGTTAAAGGGCGCGGGGACATGACCACCGGTGGCGAGGGAAAGGCCCTGGACCGTGCTCCGGCCCTTTTCCTCGGGCGTACTTTCCATCCAGTACAGCTGCCCCTCAAAGACCTCGGGAAAGGCCAGGGTCCTTGCGCCAGCGAGGAGCGCTTCCGGGGTGATCGGGGAGGGCCAGGAACCGTAGGGCTGGGCGGTCATGAATCGCTGCTCCGAAGGGTGCTTCGAGGATCAAGGAGGGCCCAGCGTTCGTGGTCACGCCAAGCCCCGTCAAGGTACAGGAAGGCCGGGGAGAAACCCTCCCGGCGGAAGCCAAGGCGCCGCACGAGGGCCAGGGAGTGGTGGTTTCCAGGTTGAATGTTGGCCTCCAAGCGATGCAATCCCAAGCGCTGAAAAGCCCAGGCGCAGAGCGCGGTGAGCCCTTCGGCCATGAGCCCGCCGCGGGGGTTTAGGGCCGTCGCGTAATAACCGAGGGAGGCGCTTAGGAAGCTGCCCCGCACAATGTTGTTGAAATTCACGACGCCGAGGAGCTCGCCCTTCTCCCGATCGATCAGTAAGAACCCCCGGTGATCCTCCCGCCGTACCCGAGCCAGGTAGGCGCCGAAGGCCCCCCGGGTCAGGGGCGGGAAGATCCAGGGGTAATGGAGTTCCCGGGAAAGGGCCATGGTCTCCAGGAAAACCGTTTCGTCCTGCTCCTGGGGCGCGCGGATGAGGAGCCGAGGGGTGAAGAGGGCTTCTTCCTTCACGGGGCGTTGCCCTCCCTGGCTTGGGGCCAAAGCACGTAGGCGGCTCCGCGATGGGCCAGCCAAGCCTTGGCAAAGGCGCCTAGGGGGTAGCGCCGAGGCACCGTAGCCAGGTTGGGGGCGGCGGGGTCGAACACCTCGGCGGCGCCGCCCCGAAAACCGCGAAGCACGACGAGATGGCCCTGGGTTTCGACGAGAGGCGCCTCCGGGAGCGCGCCCGCGGCAAAGCGGATGGAGGGGACGAGGGCGAAGCCCGCATCGAGCAGGGTCTTGGCCTGGGCGAGGGAGGAAAAAAGCTGGAGTACCCCCGTCGCGGGATAGCCCTGGAGCGCCGCGAGATTTTGGGGCCAGAGGCCGAAAAAGCGATCGAAGGCGCCGTGGCGACAGGCTTCATAGAAGCGCTCGGGGACCGCTTGGCCAAAGCCCTCGAGCACCATGCGGAGGCTCGTGGGGCTGCAGCGGTGTCGGGCGGCGTCGCCCCCCTCCGCGATTTGTGAACGGGGCGGGAAGTTCGGCAGGGTAGCGCTTTCCCCCGGGTCCTCCGCTTCAACCCCTCGCGCCCAGGAGCGGCGGGCAAAGCTGAGCAGGAGCGCATCCGGATCCCCCTCGAGGCGAAGGCTCACGGTGAGATCCTGCGATGTCTTGGCGACCACCCCGTCCAGCCCCTGGGTGAGGGAAGGGAGGGAGGGATCGGGCGCCTCCCTAGGCACTGGGGCGGGGCCCTCTCCGCCGAAGGTGACGGGCAGGAGGGTTAGTTGGCCTTCCGAAGACTCGAAGCGGAGGGTGGCCTGGCCCCTCCAGGGTCTTGACCCTTGAAGGCTCGGCACGAGCCCCTCCCCGGCGGCAAGGGATAGCGTCCCCAGGGGCGTCCAGCGCCCTGGATCGCTGGGAAGGGGGCGGCGCGCTAGGGCCTCGAGGCTTGGAAAGGCCTCCAGCAAGGGCTTGGGGCGAAGCCCTCGCGGCACAGCAAGGCCCGGTTCCTTCGTCAGGAAGCAGGAGTGCGCTAGCCTTGGGAGCACGAACGGGTTCATGGGCCCATGATACGGGCATCGACGCAGGAGGCACGAGTGGAAACCCTTTGGCTCCTTGGGACCGCAGGCTGTCACCTGTGCGATGCGCTACGCCCCGCGGCGGAGGGGGCGGCTCGGGCCCTGGGCTTTCGCCTCGAGGTGGTGGAAATCATGGACCACGAGGCATTGCTCACGCGCTTTGAAACGCAGATTCCCGTGCTCTACCGGCCCAGCACGGACCAGGGGCTCCCGGGGCCCTTTACCCTTCCTGAGGCGCTTGCCTTTCTTCAGGCGCCGCCCTGAGGCGGTTTCCGAACAGGCGAACGGTGTTCGCTGCGCATTGCGCCGCCAGGGAAGGGAGGGGCACGCCGCGGAGCGTGGCTACGGTCTCCGCGACCACCGGAAGAAACGCCGGCTCGTTATGCCGGGGCCGGGGGCGCAGGGTCCGGGGAATGAGAAAGGGCGCGTCCGTTTCAAGCAAGAGCCGGTCGTCCGGAATCCTGAGGAGCGCTTCCCGGAGCGCCATCCCCCGGCGTTCGTCACATACCCAGCCCGTCACGCCAAAATAGAGATCCTGGGCGAGGCCCCAGGCGAGCATGGAGGGGTCGCCGGTGAAGCAGTGGAGCACCCCGGAAACCTTGCCCTCGAAGGGCGCAAAGCAGCCCTGAAAGCGCTCCGCTGCGTCTCTTTCATGAAGAAACAGGGGGAGACCGGTTTCTTCCGCCAGGGCGAGCTGGATTTGAAAGACCCGCTCCTGCACGGGCCGGGGGGAGTAATCTCGATTGAAGTCGAGGCCCGTTTCGCCGATCGCGCAGGCCGCGGGGTGGGCAGCAAGGCGGCGTAGCGGGGCAGCCAATTCCTCCGGGGCGCCCGCCGCGTCATGGGGATGGACTCCTACCGTGGCGCCAAAACCCTGGCCCGCAGCGCTGGCCTGGGCCAGGGCGGCCTCGGCGCTCGCAAGGCTCGTCCCTGTGAGCAACCCTGCCCGGACCTCCGCCGCCCGCGCCCGCATGAGCACCTCCGGGAAGGCCGTCGCCAGGGGCGCGTGGGTGCTGTTGATGCCGATATCAATCCACATGGGTCGAGGGGCCTAGGGCGCCGCGGGGGCGCTGGCCCCAAAGGCCGCTCGCAGCGCGGCGAGCCGTTGCCCATGGGTGCCTCCAGCGAAGAGCCCGATCCGGGAGGCGGACCGAAGGCCCAACAGGCCGGGCCCAAGGCGCAGAATCTCCACGTCGTCCTGGTAGCCCATCAGGGGCGTTTGGGCGACCACCTTGAGATAGCCGGGCCCTCGGGCCTCGAGGGTCAGCTGCGGGTCGATGGCGATGAGCCGCTCTAGGCGGGCTAGGGCGTCTTCCAGGGAGCCGCTGAAGGCAAGGGGTTCAACGTAGGCGCGCCCCGCATCCCCTCGGCTTACCAAGCAGGGGGGTGCAAGGGGACAGGGCGCAAGGGCCTCGGGGGCTTCGACCCAGCGCGGCGCCGGTGAGGAGGGCGCCACGGCGGTGCAGCTCGCGAGGGCCCCGACCACCGTTAATAGGGTCAGAGCCTTGGCCCTAGGGCGGCGCTGGAACGAGGCGCTCCTGCGGTCGAAAAAGTGGCGTTTCTTCCCCAAGGCGAGCTCCATAGATCACGGCGTAGGCGAGCACATTCTGCACATAGCGCCGGGTCTCGTCGAAGGGAATGCGCTCAATCCATTCGGCGGTGGTGCCCCCCCCAAAGCGCTGATGCCATTGGCTCACGCGGTGGGGCCCCGCGTTGTAAGCAGCGGAGGCGAGCACGCGGTGGCCGTCGAACTGGTCGCTAAGCTGCTTGAGGTAGTGGCTCCCGAGCGTGAGGTTCGTTTCCTCCTCAAGGATAGCCCAGCGGCTGTCGAGGTTCAGGCCCAGGTCCTTGGCGACGAGGCGCGCTGTCCCGGGCATCAGCTGCATGAGCCCCAGGGCCCCGACCCGGGAGCGCGCATCGCTCATGAAGGCGCTTTCCTGCCGGGTGATGGCGAAGAGCCAGCTTGGGGGGAGCGCCGTGGCGTCAGCGCGGGCGCGGAGGGGGGCCTCAAAGGCGAGGGGGAAGCGGAGGTCCAGCACATCCCAGTGCTCCCCCTGGACCGTTGCGGCAATGGCCATGCGATGCCACCCCGCTTGGTCCGCGAGCGCTGCGAGGTGCAGCGTCTCCTCCCGGCTAAGGCGCCGTGCCGCGTCCAGGAGTTCAAGCCGGGCTTCGGGACGCTCTCCCAGGGCCCTGAGCTCAAAGGCCCGGCGCACCGCCGGATCCTGGGCGACCCGCTCGAAGATTTCGAAACGGTAGGCCGGGCGTTCCGCGGCCAGCTGATAGGGCTGGCCCAAGCGATCGGCGGCGAGGAAGCCGTAGTAGCTTCGATCCTTGGCCAAGGCGCTAAGGCGGGCGCCGGGGGACTTCGCAAGGGGGGA
>RGAU01000380.1 GCA_009919975.1 Gammaproteobacteria bacterium | reverse complement strand
GGGCCTGGGTTCGCCTGAAGGGCCTTCGCCGGCGCCGTTGGGTGCTGCATCGGGCGCTGGCATCGACGGGTCCAGCCGTCAACTTTGGTTGACCGTCTCTCCTTGCCGCGGCTATCGTCAATTTTTACTTCTGTTGTTGAGCCGCCATGGACTCCCGCCTTCTTGATTCGCCCTACCTTCGTGCCTGCCGGGGCGAAGCCACCGACCACACCCCTGTTTGGCTGAACCGACAAGCGGGGCGCTACATGCCGGAGTACCACGCGCTCAAGGGGAAAACCCCATCTCTGGCGTTCTTTAAGAACCCGGAGATGGCCGCTCAGGCCACGCTGGATGCGCAGCGCATCCTGGGTGTCGACGCCGCCATCATGTTCGCGGACCTCTTGCCTATGCTCGAGCCCATGGGCCTAGAGCTAGATTATCTCGAGGGTGTGGGGCCCCGCTTTGCGAACCCCGTTCGCACGCCGGAGGCCATCGCCGCGCTTCGTCCCCTGGTGGCGGAGGAAGGCACGGCCTATATCAGCGATACGGTACGTTTCTGCCGGGAGGGGCTACCGGCCAACATTCCCCTCATTGGCTTTGCCGGCGCCCCCTTCACCCTGGCCTCCTACGCGGTCGAAGGCGGCGGCTCCCGGAACTACATTCACTGTAAGCGTCTGATGAATAACGCCCCGGAGGCTTGGGGCGTGCTCATGGACAAGCTCGTGGACGCGGTGGCTGCCTACCTTGGGCAGCAAATCGAAGCGGGTGTGCAGTCCGTACAGCTTTTTGATTCCTGGGTAGGTGCGCTCAGCCCAGCGGACTTCGAGCACTTCGCCCTGCCCTACACCAAGCGCCTCATCGCCACGCTCAAGGCCCGCCCCGATGCGGTGCCCGTGGTGTACTTCGGTACCGGTAATCCGGCCCTGGCCCCGCAGATGAAGGCCCTGGGGGCCGACGTGCTGGCGCTTGATTGGCGCGCGCCCTTCGCGGAAACCTGGGATGCGCTGGGCGTACCTGCGCTCCAGGGAAACTTGGATCCCATCATCCTCTGCGCCGACTGGCCCGCGGTGGA
>RGAU01000379.1 GCA_009919975.1 Gammaproteobacteria bacterium | reverse complement strand
TCGCCGTCAGCCCGGGGCGCTTCGGCGACGAGGCCCTCCCGGGGGGTACGGCGGTGACCGACGTGGGGGCCTTCAAGGCGAGCCGGGATCGCTTCCTGGCCACCGGAGCCACGCCGTGAGCCCCGCCGAGGCGCTGCGCTCGGAGTTGCTTCGAGCGATCCGGGATAACCTCCGGGACGGCGCCTCCCAGCTCGCGCGGCGAGCCCTCGACGCCCTCGCCCGCTACGCGGAAGCCCCGGAAGGATCGCTCGATGATCGCAAGGCTGCCCTCCTTGCCTTCGCTGACGAGCTCGGCGCCCTTCGCCCCAGCATGGTGGCTATTCCCAACCTCGTCAGCCGCTGGCGCGACGCGGTGCGGGATTTCGAAGGACCTGCGGAGGCCCTCGGGCCCTTTGCCCGCACCCAGGCCCAGGCCGTGCGCACCTGGGCCGACGGGGCCCGGGATGCCACGGTGCGCGCCACCCTCACTCAGCTCGAGGGGGCCCAGCGCATCCTCACCCACTCCATCAGTTCCACGGTGCTCGAGGTCCTAAGGCGCCTTCCCCCCTCGCGCACGGAGGTTATCGTCACGGAAAGCCGTCCGGGGCGAGAGGGGTGGGAGCTGGGGGCAACGCTGGCCGCGCAGGGCCTTTCGGTCAGCTATATCACCGACGCCCAGGGCGGACACTTCACGGCCCAAGCCGATGCCGTGCTCGTGGGGGCGGACGCCCTCCTCGCCGACGGCACGGTGGTCAACAAGGCGGGAACCTACCTGCTGGCCCTCGCCGCCAAGGATCAGAACGTCCCCTTTTGGGTTTGCGCGGAGAGCTTCAAGTGCACCCCTACCGCCGCCGATGCGTTTGCCCTCGAGGAGCGCTCCGGGAGCGAACTAGGCCCGCCCCCCGTGCCCGGGCTGAAGGCGCGGAATCTGTACTTTGAGATGACGCCGCCCCGCCTGATTACCGGTTGGCTATCTAACGAGCCGCTGGCGCCGCGCTTCGGACAGCCGGGGGCTTAGGCCTCAAACACCCGTTCGAAGGGCGGAAGGGCATCCAAAATCGCCTGGCCGTAGCGACGGGTGACGATGCGCTTATCGAGCAG
>RGAU01000378.1 GCA_009919975.1 Gammaproteobacteria bacterium | reverse complement strand
TGCACCCTTTGCGTCTGGAGCGCCGCCCGGGGCCTCGTGGACTGGCTTTACGACCAACCGGGCATGGGGGAGCACACCATCAACCCCATCGTTGGGGAAACGAACGACGGCCGGGTGAATGACATGTGGTCCGACCCGGTGCGGCCCGGCCACGTGCGGGAAGCGCTGGAGGCCGCCAAGGGGGGCCCCATTGCGGAAGGCAGCGTGGGCGCAGGCACGGGCACCCAGGCCTTTGGCTGGAAGGGGGGCATCGGTACGAGTTCCCGGGTGCTGCCGGAAAGCCTTGGCGGCTGGACCCTCGGCGTGCTCGTGCAAACGAACTACGGTGGCTTCTTGACCATCAACGGCGCCCCCGTGGGCCGAGCGCTTGCGCAGTTTCCCTACCAGGAGGCCCTGGCCAAGGCGCCCCCTGTGGATGATCGGGAGGACGGTTCCATCATGATCGTGCTGGCCACGGACGCCCCCCTTTCCGCCCTTGGCCTGGAGCGCATCGCCAAGCGGGTCATGATGGGCCTCGGCCGTACCGGCTCCTACGCCCATAACGGCTCCGGAGACTACATCATTGCCTTTTCAACGGCGCCGGAGCTGCGAAAGCCTCGGGAAAGCCGCAATCCTGAAGGCGGCGGCGTGCTGGTCAATGCGGCCCTCTCCCCCCTCTTTGCCGCCGCCGCGGAGGCCACGGAGGAAGCGGTTTACAATGCCCTCTTCATGGCAACCACGGTGCGCTCGGCCCGGGGCGAACTCAAAGCCATTTCCATTCCCGCCGTGCTTGAGGTGCTTGAGGCGCACCACGCCCTAGGCTGGAATCAGCGCTACGCGCCTGGCGCCCCCTAGATGGAACGCCTGCCCCCGGCCCTTCGGGCGCCCTTCACCATCGATCTGCGGGCCCTGGGGCTCCTGCGCATTGCCGTGGGGCTCCTTATCCTCTCGGACCTCATGCTGCGCAGCAGCGACTGGCTGACCTTCCTCGGGGCTGAGGGCCTCTACGATGCGTCCCTATCAAAAAGCCTAGCCGAGCCCTGGCGCCTCTCCCTCTACTGGCTCTTCGACGATCCGCGGTGGACCGTCGGCCTCGGGCTC
>RGAU01000377.1 GCA_009919975.1 Gammaproteobacteria bacterium | reverse complement strand
CCCCCGACGCCTGGCGCACGGCGCCGGGCCTGGAGGATTTTGCCGCCCAGCTGGCGAGCGCCCAGGCCGGGGCCAAGGCCCTGGTTGCGCTCGCGGAGAAGGAGGGGGGTGCGGAGGCTCTCGCGGCGGGGGTGGAGGCCCTGCATGACTATGGAGAGCGCCTTGCGCGCCAGGCCCTAGGGGCCCTCCCGGAGGGGCGCTTTGAAGCCGAGGACGCACTCGATAGCGACGGCTTCTCTAGCGAGCCCATTCCGCTTCGGGTGGCCATCACCCTGGAAGGGGGGCGGGCGACGGTGGACTTCACGGGTTCTGCCCCCATGGTGGCGGGCAACCTGAACTGCCCGGCGGCGGTGACCGCGGCGGGGGTGTTTTACGCGTTTCGCTGCCTCATGCCGCCCCAAACGCCGGCGAGCGCCGGCGCCTTTCGGCCCATCGAATTGGTGCTTCCTACCCCCTCCCTCCTCGCAGCGGAAGCCCCGGCGGCGGTGGCCGCGGGGAACGTGGAAACCTCCATGCGGGTGGTGGACGTGGTCCTTCGGGCCCTGGCCCAGGCCCTTCCGGAGCGCCTGCCTGCGGCGAGCCAGGGCACCATGAACAATCTTGCCCTGGGCGCCGGGGGCGATGACCCCTGGGACTACTACGAAACCCTGGCTGGGGGGCACGGCGCCTCGGCCCGGGGCCCCGGGGCCTCGGCGCAGCATAGCCACATGACCAACACCCTCAATACTCCCATCGAGAGCGTGGAGCTTCACTACCCCCTGCGGGTGCTCGCCTACGGGCTTCGCAGCGGCTCCGGGGGCGCAGGGCGTCACGCCGGGGGGGAAGGGGTCCTTCGCCGCTACGCCTTCCTGGCGCCCGCGACCCTGACCCTCCTCTCAGAGCGGCGGAGCCTCGCCCCCTGGGGCCTCGCTGGTGGTGAGGCGGGGCAGCCAGGGCGCAATGTCTTAAATGGTGTTGAGCTTCCCGGGAAGGTGAGCTGCGACGTAGTGCCTGGGGATGTGCTTACCATCGAAACCCCCGGGGGCGGGGGCTACGGCGAGGGGCCTCCCGCGCCTCGCGCATAAAAAAAGGGTCGGCAGCTGCCGACC
>RGAU01000376.1 GCA_009919975.1 Gammaproteobacteria bacterium | reverse complement strand
CCGAGGCCCCGGAAGGCTTTGACGCCCGGGCCTTTCGGGATGCGGCTTCGATCGGGCGAAACACCGCCATCGACGTGCTGGAATATTTTGACCGCATAGGCCTCACCCGCCGCCGCGGGAACCATCGGATCTTTCTAGGAGCCCTGCCGTGAACTTCGCCTCCGACAACACCGCGCCGATCGCACCCGAGATTCTCACAGCCCTGGGGGCGGCCAACGAGGGCCCGGCCCCGGCCTACGGGGGCGATGACTTCACGGCGCACTTAAAGGACCGGCTGGCAGAGGTGTTCGAGCGGCCCTGCCACTTTGCCCTGGTTGCCACGGGATCGGCAGCCAACGGCATTGCCCTGTCCCTCGCAAGCCCGCCCTACGGCCAGGTGCTCTGCCATGAAGCAAGCCATATCACCCTTGAGGAAGGCGGCGCACCCGAGTTCTACACCGGCGGCGCCAAGCTCGCCGCCGTCCCCGGGGCGCTGGGGAAGCTCACGGTCGAAGGGCTCCAGGGCGCCATCGACGCCCACCCACCCCTGCCGCCTCACGTCATGCCCCGGTCCGTCCTTTCCCTGACCCAAGCCACGGAGCTCGGGACCGTTTACACAAGAGAAGAGCTCGGGACCCTCTCGGTCTGGGCGCGAAGCCAGGGGCTTAAGGTGCATATGGACGGCGCCCGCTTTGCCAACGCAGTGGTCAGTACGGGCGCCAGCGCCGCAGAACTCAGCTGGCAAGCCGGGATCGACCTTCTGAGCTTTGGCGCCACGAAGAACGGCGCCCTCGCCGCAGAGCTGCTGCTGGTCTTCGACGACGCTCTCGCCGAAGGCCTAGCCCCTCGGCAAAAGCGCGCGGGACACCTCTGGTCAAAGCAACGCTATCTGGCCGCCCAAATGCTCGCCTATCTTGAGGACGATCTTTGGCTTCGCCTGGCTGCCCACGCGAATGCGCAGGCGCGGCGCTTAAGCGAAGGTCTGGCCGCCCTGCCCGGCGTTACTTTGGAAGCCCCCACGGAGGCCAACGAGGTCTTCGTGCACCTCCCCTTGCCCCTACAAACGGCTCTGCGGGCCGCCGGTGCAACCTTCTATCCCTGGCATGCCCCGGGGCT
>RGAU01000375.1 GCA_009919975.1 Gammaproteobacteria bacterium | reverse complement strand
ATATGAGCCTACCAAAAGATAAAAGGTTAGAATTTGAAATTTGGTACGATAAAGAAAATAATATTATTAGAAAAGTAACATATTCAAGAATGGGTAATTGGGAATATAGAGTTAAAAATATTGAGTAAAACTAGTTATTTATTTTTTTATATAAATCATTTGCACTAATCCATCCTGCTTCAAATCTTGGTCCTATAAACCAATCGGCACAAATTCCTAAATTAATTTTAGGATCCCAGTAACTCAAAATACTAAGTTTTTTTGAATGTGAAGAATATTTCCAACCATGATTTAATATAAACTCTGGTTTTTCATATTTGAAACCTGTGAGCTCAAAAAATTTATCAATTAAAATTTTAGAATTAATTTCTTTATTAACTTTATTTTTGTTAATTTTTTTATTTGCCCAGTTATAAGTACTTTGAAGTGTCCATAAATCAAACTTACTTGAAAATCTTTGTTTACTATTTTCATTTGCAGCCCATCCTAAAATCTTATCGTTAAATAAATAGCTACTCGGTTTTTGTTTATTTTTTTTTATAGCTATCATTACTGTGATATTTGCATCCATTTTTAATTTTCTTTTAATAAATGGATGAGGAATAAATTTTTTTGATAATTTAACAAGTTGAGGAAATGGACAGGTTAATATTAATTTTTTGAAATTTTTTATTTCACCATTTGCAAATTTAAGGTTCCAAAATTTATTTTTGTATTCAATTTTTTTAACTTCTGATTGAAAAGAAATATTTATTTTTTTTAAAAGAAATTTACAAAGATCATTATTACCTTTTTTTCCAATAATCTTGACATGATTTTTTTTTTCTCCTTTTTTTAAATAAATATGTTCACCCTCCCATTTTTTTAAAACATTCTTTTTAATCAAACTATTAATAAATTTTTTAAATTTAAAACTTTTTGGAGATATATATTGCATGCCATGGTCAAATCCTTGGTTTTTATTTAATCTTTTAAATGAAGATCTTCCACCTGGTCCTCGAGCTTTATCAAAAACCTTTACTGAATTTTTTTTATTTAAAAGATTTGCTATTGTTGATCCAGAAATTCCAGATCCGATTATACAATATTCACTCATTTACCAGCTACAAC
>RGAU01000374.1 GCA_009919975.1 Gammaproteobacteria bacterium | reverse complement strand
TCGCCGGGAAGAAGAAGAATCGAATGTGCCATGGTGGGGTTCCTAAGAGTTCAGGCTAGCGAAGGGCATCAAAGAGCCAAGGCGCCTCACTGCGACGCCGGCGTTCATACTCACGGATCTGCTCCGCGTACTGCAGGGAAAGACCGATGTCGTCGAGGCCCTCGAGAAGGCAATGACGACGATGAGGGTCGATCTCAAAGCGATAGGTGGCCGCCTCCGTACGCACCTCCTGCGCATCAAGATCCACGGTCAGCATGAGGGGCCCGGGATCGGCCGCGGCAAAGAGGGTGTCCACCGCCTCCGCGGGAAGGGCAACGGGCAACACGCCATTTTTGAAGCAGTTGTTGTAGAAAATATCGGCGAAGCTCGGGGCAATCACGCAGCGCAACCCAAACTCCTCCAGGGCCCACACGGCATGCTCCCGGCTCGAGCCGCAGCCAAAGTTTTCCCGAGCCAGCAGCACCTTGGCATCCTGGTAGCGCGCCTTGTTCAACACGAAATCGGGATTAATTTGCCGCTCGTTCTCGGTCTTCTCCGGCGACCCTTCGTCCAGGTAACGCCAGCCGTCAAACAGGTTCGGGCCAAAGCCGGAGCGGCGGATGGATTTCAAAAACTGCTTGGGAATGATTTGGTCCGTATCTACATGGGCCCGGTCGAGGGGCGCCACCACGCCGGAAACGCTGCGAAAGGCCTTCATGCCTGCTCTCCCTGCTCGCTTAAGAGGGCGCGCACATCGGTGAAATGGCCGGCGATGGCCGCCGCGGCCGCCATGGCGGGGCTCACGAGATGGGTCCGCCCCCCGTGGCCCTGGCGCCCCTCAAAGTTTCGGTTGGACGTGGAGGCGCAGTGCTCCCCCGGGCCTAGGCGATCGGCATTCATGGCAAGGCACATGGAGCAGCCGGGATCGCGCCACTCAAAGCCTGCGGCTCGGAAGATCTCATCGAGCCCCTCCTCCTCGGCCTGACGCTTCACGAGTCCGGACCCCGGCACCACGAGGGCCTGCTTAATGGTGCTCGCGACCTTGCGCCCCCGAGCCACCGAGGCGGCGGAGCGAAGGTCCTCGATGCGAGAATTCGTGCAGGAGCCGATAAAGACTCGATCGAGGGCGAT
>RGAU01000373.1 GCA_009919975.1 Gammaproteobacteria bacterium | reverse complement strand
TGGGAGGCCATGGCGACCCAGCTGTTCTACCCGGAGCACTTCAACGGGGCGTTCATCGCGTGCCCCGACCCCATCGATTTCCGCGCCTACCTCACCATGAATATTTATGAGGACAAAAACGCCTATTTTTACGAGAGCCAATTTCAGCGGCTCCCCCGACCGGGCCATCGTGATTACCTGGGCAACGTCCACGCCAGCATCGAGGACTACAACCGGCTCGAGCAGGTGCTTGGGGATCGGAATCGGTCCGGGCAGCAGTTCGATATTTGGGAGGCCACTTTCTCGCCCATGGATGAGGACGGCTATCCGAAGGACCTGTGGGATCCGCAGACCGGCGAGATCGATCCCAAGGTGGCCGCCTACTGGCGAGAGCATTTTGATTTGTCCCATATCCTTCAGCGGGACTGGGCCACGCTCGGGCCGAAGGTGGAAGGTAAGCTCCACATCTACACGGGGGATATGGATAACTACTACCTCAACAACGCTGTCTATTTGGTCGAGGACTTTCTGAAGCAGACCTCGGAACCTTACTACGGCGGCGAAGTGGACTATGGCGATCGCGCCGAGCACTGCTGGAATGGGGATCAGGAGAACGGCAATCACCTCTCCCGCCTGCGCTACAACTTCATGTATCTACCCAAGATCCTCGAGCGTATCGAGCAGACCGCTCCGCCGGGCGCGGATTTGAGCAGCTGGCGCTACTAAGGGCCTAGCCGCGCCTCCCTAGCGATCTGGCGGCAGCGCCCGCTGTCGGGCCTCGTCGGTGGCGAGCTGAGCCGGGGAGTGGCGCTCGTGCACCAGCGCCAGGGCGTCCCGTTCCAGTTCCGGATGGGCAGCCAGAACCGCTTCCCAGGGCGTCCCTGGTGGCATGAGTGTTAGGCGTTCCTGGACGAGTTCAAGTAGCGCATGGGTGAGGGTGGCGTGGAATTTCTCCGGCGCGCCAAGGTGGGTCGCGTAGCGCTGGATTCGTCTCGGTAGGGTTGTTGCGGTGGTCTCGAAGCCCTGGGCCTGCAGGTGAAGGAGGGCGAGGCGCAGATGGCCCCGATGGTCGAACAAGGCTGGGTCGAGGGTGCAGGTCTCAAAGGCCGCCAGAAAGGCCTCATCGTCGGT
>RGAU01000372.1 GCA_009919975.1 Gammaproteobacteria bacterium | reverse complement strand
AGCGTAAACGCCAATCAGCTGTGGTTCGACGACACGAGCGTGCTCGAGGCTGCGCGGAACCAGGGCAACATCGACCGGGAGATCGGCACGGACCTCTCCCTGTCCATCGTTTGGCGTCCCATGATGATTCAGAACGTGGTGTTCCGCCTCTCCGGTGCGGCCTTGCTGCCCGGGGACGGCTTTGAGGATCTCTTTGGCAGTAACGAGTCCGCGCCGCTATCGATCTTGGCGAACATGGTGCTGACCTACTAAGGAAAGGCGAAAGCAATGAAGCGTGGGGGCATGAGCAAGCACACCGTCCGTGAGACCCTTCTGGGCCTGGCGCTGGCGCTGTTGGCCGTTGCCAGCCTGAGCGTCGGGGCCAGCGAGCTGCACCATCACGTGGAGCGCCACTACCCCTATTATCCGCCGGCGCCGGCGGCCCAGCTTCCCGAGCAGGCTGATGCGAAAAGCGCCGGGTGCCTTTCTTGCCACCTCGAAACCGACGCCTATTCCATGCATGAAAACCCCGGGGTGGTGCTCGGCTGCACGGACTGTCACGGTGGGGATGCGGGGGTCTTCGTCGCCGAGGGGGCCCAGGAGGGCAGTGCGCTTTACACGGAGGCCCTAGAAGCGGCCCACGTGCTCCCCGAATATCCCGACGATTGGCACTTTCCCCATTCGAAGAATCCCCAGCAGAGCTACACCCTACTGAACCGGGAGAGCCCGGAGTTCGTGCGCTTCGTGAATCCCTCGGATTACCGGATCGTGGAAGAGGCCTGCGGCGCCTGCCACATGGAAACCATCCAGGCGGCGAAGCGCTCCATCATGGCCACGGGGGCCATGCTCTGGGGGGGCGCAGCCTATAACAACGGCATCCTGCCCTTTAAGAACTACATCCTGGGCGAGGCCTATACCCGGGAAGGGGAGGGCTCGGCCATCGCTGGGCCGCCCCTCCTCGACGCCGCAGCGGCGCAGAAGGACTACGGGGTGCAGCCCCAGCTCGCGGCCCTGCCGGCCTGGGAAACGGTGAAGCCCGGGGACATCTTCCGGGTTTTCGAGCGCGGCGGTCGCAACATCCTGAACACCTTCCCGGAAACGGGGCTGCCGAATTCCCTTGGCCTCATTCAGC
>RGAU01000371.1 GCA_009919975.1 Gammaproteobacteria bacterium | reverse complement strand
AGCGCCGGGGCGGTGCGCACTTCCTCAATGGTGGCGCTCACGCAGCCGCCGAGGGCAAGAGCCAGGGCCCATAGGCTGAGTATGCGGGGGTGACGACGGGCATTCATGGCGCTTCCTCCCTAGGGGTTTGGGGAGCGTCTGCAGGGGTGCCCTCTGCCTCGTCGCCGTCCACCTCAGCTGCTGCCTCCGTTGCTGTTTCGTCTGCTGCTTCCGTCTGAGCCTTGGCTTCCGCTTCCGCGCGGGCCTTTTCCCTGCGCAGCTGCTGCGCGCGCACCCGGGCCGCCGCCAGCGCATCCTGGTTCCGAGGGAATTCGATGGCGAAGAAGGCCCCGGCGTCGCGCAGCGCCGTGATTGCCGCTTGTTCAATGGCCACCTGGGCACTGTCGAGGAAACCATCCCGGGTGCGTCCGTAGCCCGTTAGGGGATAGCGGGCGACCAGCGTTTCCCCGTCCCGCTCGAAGAGCTCAATCTCATACTTCAGCCAGACTTCAAAGAAGTTCGATCGCGTTTGGTAGGGAATGGAAAACTGCATGTCCTGGAGCTGGGGCCGCAGCAATAGCTCCGCGGTGCTGTCCTCCGGCTCCGGGGCAAGGGCGTCCCGCTCCGTTACGGTGCTGAAGAGGGCGGGTAGCATGGCGCGGAAGAGGGCGACCTGGGCAGCCCCAAGGTCAATCTCCCAATTGCCCCGCTGGGGAATGCTTTCGGAGAGGGTGTAGCGTTGGAAGGCTTCGTCGTAGACCACCGCCACCTTAAGGGGCACCACCGGGCGTTCCGGGAAGGTGGCCTCCACGGTCACCGCCGTGGTGGTGCAACCTCCTAGGAGCAGGCTAAGGCAGAGGCAGGCTAGGGCGGCGGGACGTAGTGCCATCGGAACTCCTCGCTGAGCCTTCGACTCTAGCAGAGCCCGAAGGAAAAGGGGGAGTCGCCCCGGGGGCCGGAAGGGCCCCCGGAGGGGGCTGCTTAGGCGTGAACCATGACCTGCATGTTGGAGTAGCCCTTTACGAAGGCCGAGCGAACCCGGGTGGGTTCCTCCAGCACTTCCACGTGCTTGAAGCGCTTTAGGATCTCTTCCCAGACGATGCGCAGCTGCATCTCGCCGAGGCGATTACCCATGCAGCG
>RGAU01000038.1 GCA_009919975.1 Gammaproteobacteria bacterium | reverse complement strand
GCCACGGTGGCATCGGAATTATCCACCACGTAGGCCGCTTCCTCCGCCGTGAGGCGGTAGTTCAGGGGCACGGCCACGGCCCCGAGCTTGCGGGCAGCGGCCATGAGCGCCACCACCCAGGGGGAATTCTGGCCACACCAGATCACCCGGTCCTTGGCGCCGATCCCCTCGGCGGTAAGCACGCGCGCAAGGCGGCAGGCGTTGGCTTCGAATTCAGCGTAGGACCAATGGCGGACGGTGCCGTCGGGGAGATCCTCCACCACCGCGAGCTTGTCGGGATGGGTGGCGGCCAGGGTCGTGAGAAAGTCCTGCGGGGCTTGCGTTGTGGTCATGGTGTTCCCTCCTATGCCTCGCATTAAAGCAGAGAAGGGCCAGGGGGAAAAAGAAACGCCAGCGCCCCAATTCGCCGGGGCGCCGGCGCCGCACCTCCCCCCGGAGGTTAGCCGCCGAAGTCGTCGAGAAGGATGTTCTCGGGTTCGACGCCCAGGTCATCGAGCATCTTCAGCACCGCAGCCACCATGGGCGGCGGGCCGCACAGGTAGTACTCGCAGTCTTCCGGAGCCGGATGATCCTTGAGGTACTGATCGAAGACGACATTGTGGATGAAGCCCGTGAGCCCCTCCCAGTTGTCCTCGGGCATGGGGTCCGAGAGGGCCACGTGCCAATCGAAGTTTTCAAAGCGGTCGCCTAGGGAATCGAAGTCTTCGACGTAGAACATCTCCTTGAGGCTTCGGGCGCCGTACCAGAAGCTCATCTTGGTGTTCTCGTTTTCCTTGCGCTTTAACTCATCGAAAATCTGCGAACGCAGCGGTGCCATGCCGGCCCCACCGCCAATCCAAATCTTCTCGTTCGGCGTCTCCTTGACGAAGAAGTCACCGTAGGGACCAAACACGGTCACCTTGTCACCGGGCTTCAGGGAGAAGACATAGGACGACATTTTCCCTGCGGGAACGTCGTCGCGCCCCGGGGGCGGCGTGGCCACCCGAATGTTGAACTTCAACACGCCCTTTTCTTCCGGGTAGTTGGCCATGGAGTAGGCGCGAATCGTCGGCTCGGTCACCTTGGAGGTGTAGCGCCAGATCTTGAACTTGTCCCAGTCCTCCCGGAATTCGGGCTGAACGTCGATGTCACTTTCGTAGCTCATGGCGTAGGGGGGAATCTCAAGCTGCACGAAGCCCCCGGCGCGGAAGTCTACGTTGGCCCCTTCCGGAAGCTTCAGGACGAGCTCCTTGATGAAGGTGGCCACGTTCTCGTTCGACTCCACGGTGCACTCCCAGCGCTGCACCCCGAAGGCGTCTTCCGGCACCTTGATGGTCATGTCCTGCTTGACCGCCACCTGGCAGGAGAGGCGCCAGTCTTCCCGGGCAGGAGCCACCGCCCCCACAGGCGGAGGACAGGTAAATGCCCTGCTCTGCCAGCGTTCCGAGGAGCTTGCCCCCCGCCGGAACGGTGACTGATTTTTCACCGTTAATATTCAAGGTGACGTCGCCGGCGCTCACGAGCTTGGCCCGGGCCATGAGAATCACCCCGACCAACGCCAGCACCGTGCCGGTAAACATCACCACGCCCAGGACGATCGTTGAATCCATCTTTCTCTCCGTTTTGCCGGCCTAGGGCCGGCGCCTACCCCACTGCGCCCGGTATTTGAGGTCCTTGGGACTAGAGGTCAATCCCGCCGAAGGACATGAAGCACAGGGAGATAAGCCCCACGCTGATAAAGGTAATACCCAGGCCCCGCAGCCCTTCCGGGACATCGCTGTACTTAAGCTTTTCCCGTACGCCGGCGAGGGCCGTGATGGCGAGCATCCAGCCCACCCCCGCACCGAGGCCGAAGACCGCCGATTCTGCAAAGGTGTAGTCCCGCTCCACCATGAAAAGGGAGGCCCCAAGGATGGCGCAGTTCACCGTAATCAGGGGCAGGAATACCCCCAGCGCGTTGTAGAGCGCGGGCACATACTTATCGAGGAACATCTCGAGAATCTGCACTAGGGCCGCAATCACGCCGATATAGGAGAGATAACCCAGAAAGGAGAGGTCCGCCTCCGGGTAGCCGGCCCAGCTGAGGGCGCCTTCCCGCAGCAGGTGCTGATAGATGAGATTGTTTACGGGAACGGTGATCCCGAGCACCACCACCACGGCGATGCCCAGGCCCACGGCGGTACTGATTTTCTTCGAGATGGCGATGAAGGTGCACATCCCGAGGAAGAAGGTGAGGGCCATGTTGTCGATAAAAACGGCCCGTACGAAGAGGCTCAGGTAGTACTCCATTTAGAGCGCCTCCCGGTACTGGATATTGTCCGCGATCTCAAAGTCAGCGCTTTCCACCTGCTCCCGCTTCCAGGACCGGAGCGCCCAGATCAGCAAGCCGATGATGAAGAAGGCGCTCGGCGCCAGCAGCATGAGGCCGTTGGGAACGTACCAGCCACCGTTATTCACCGTGGGCAGGATCTCATAGCCCATGAGCGTGCCGGCGCCTAGGGGCTCGCGGATGAGCGCGACGGTGACCAGCAGTGCGCTGTAGCCCAGCCCGTTGCCAATGCCGTCGAGGAAGGACAGCCCCGGAGGGTTCTGCATGGCGAAGCCTTCTGCCCGCCCCAGCACGATGCAGTTGGTGATGATCAGCCCCACGAAGACCGAGAGGGTCTTGGAGATGGCGAAGGCGTAGGCCTGAAGCAGCTGGTCCACGACGATCACGAGGGACGCGATAATCGTCATCTGCACGATGATCCGAATGCTCGAGGGCATGTGGTTGCGGAGCATGGAGATAAAGAGGCTGGAGAAGGCCGTTACGGCGGTGACCGCTGCGCACATCACCAGGGTATTGGCCATGCTGACCGTCACCGCCAGCGCCGAGCAGATGCCGAGCACCTGCAGGGCGATGGGGTTGTTGTCGAGGATGGGGTTAAACAGGACTTCCTTTGAGCTGGCCATGGTTAGACGCGACCTCCCCGCATGTTCTCAAGCCAGGTGCCGTAGCCCCGCTCCCCGACCCAGAAGTTCACCAAGTTCTGCACCCCTCGGCTCGTCATGGTTGCGCCGGACAGCGCGTCCACCTGATGGCTCCGGGCATCGCTGCCCTCCGGGGCCTTGCCCTTTACCAGGGCCACCGCCGGGGCGCCGTCATCGCCAAAGAGGCTGACGCCAGCCCACTGGGCCTTCCACCGGGGGTTTTCTACCTCACCCCCCAGCCCCGGGGTTTCCTGGTGCTGGTAGAAGCCAATGCCAGCGACCGTCTCAAGATCGCTGTCGAGGGCCAGGTAGCCGTAGAGCGTGCCCCAGAGGCCGTAGCCCCGAATTGGCAGCACGGCGGTCTCAATCGCTCCGCTCTCATCGCGCTTTAGGTACACCAGGCCGTAATGCTCGAGACGCTTGATCGTGGCCGGGTCTTCCCCCGTGGCCAGGGCCGTGGAGCGGCTCGGATCGGCTGCGGTGCGCAGCTGATCGAAGCCTTGGGCATCGACATCCTCCGCGTAGCGACCGGTGCGCAAATCCACCACCCGGGTCTCGAAGTCCGCGAAGAGCGCTTCCACCCCCCGCCCCGCCGCATCTTCCGTCGCGCCCTCGGCGAGTACGCCCGCCGCGATGAGGACGTTCTTTTTCTGATCGAGGACCCGGTTCGCCTTCTGCACCGGCTTCAGGGCAACGGCGGCCCCGGAAACCAGAATGGAACAGACAAGGCATACGGATACGGCGACCAGCAGAATGTTGCCGATGCCATCTCGCTTAGGCTGCGACATTGCGCGCGATCCTCCGCTTGATGTTGGCCTGCACCACCACGTTATCGATCAGCGGTGCGAAGAGATTTCCGAACAAAATGGCGAGCATCATCCCTTCCGGGAAGGCCGGGTTTACCACCCGAATCAGGATGCACATGGCACCGATGAGCGCGCCATAGAAATAGCGGCCCGTGTTGGTCATGGACGCGGAGACCGGGTCCGTGGCCATGAACACGGCGCCGAAGGCGAAGCCCCCGAGGACGAAGTGCCAGCTAAAGGGCATGGCGAAGAGCGGATTGGTCTCGGACCCCAAGGCATTGAAGAGCAGGGTCATGAGCAAGCCGCCCAGCACCACGCCGGCCATGATCCGCCAGTTGGCGATGCGCATGAGCACCAGGGCAGCGCCGCCAAGGAGGATGGCCAGGGTCGAGACCTCCCCCATGGACCCAGGCATGGTGCCCAGGAAGGCATCCATCCAGCTCACGCCGTAGTCTTCCCCGAGGGCCGCGCGGCCCAGGGGCGTGGCGGAGGTGTAGCCGTCCACAGCGGTCCACACCGCATCCCCGGACATGGACGCCGGGTAAGCGAAGTAGAGGAAGGCGCGTCCGGTGAGGGCCGGGTTCAGGAAGTTCTTCCCCGTGCCGCCGAAGACTTCCTTGCCGATGATCACCCCGAAGCTGATCCCGAGGGCCACGAGCCACAGGGGGATGGTGGGCGGCAGGGTCAAAGCGAAGAGTACGCTGGTGACGAAGAAGCCTTCGTTAACCTCATGGCCCCGCTTCGAAGCAAAGAGCACTTCCCAGAATCCCCCCACGAGGAAGGTAACGGCGTAGGCCGGCAGGAAGTAGAGCGCGCCATGGACCAGGCAGTCCCAGGTGCTCGCAGGATCGAAGCCCGCGAGGGTGCCAATGACGGCGCCGCGCCAGCCATCCGCCGCGGCAAGCCCCAGGGCCGCCAGGGCCTCGTTCGCGTTGTGACCAATGGCGTACATGCCCGCGAACATCGCCGGGAAGGTGCACAGCCACACCGTGATCATGATTCGCTTCAGGTCGATGCTGTCGCGAACGTGGGAGGCCCCCCCGGTGACCCGGCTGGGCTTGTAGAGCGCCGTATCCACGGCCTCATAGAGCGCCGCCCACTTTTCGTACTTGCCGCCCTTCTCGAATTCCGGCTCGAGACGATCTAGCACACTGCGTAAGCTCACGACCTAGCCCTCCTTCTCGATGCGGTCGAGGAGACCCCGAAGCACGGGGCCCACGCGAAGGTGCACAGGGCCAGGTCTTCCTCATCAAGCTCCAGCGCCCCAAGGGCAATGGACGTCTCGATATCCCCCACCAGCAAGCTGCGCAGCAGCTGCGTGGGCAGGATGTCCAGGGGCATGACCGCCTCATAGCTTCCCACGGGCACCATGGCTCGGGCCGAACCATTCGCGCTCGTAGTGAAGGGGAAGCGCTTCTTCGGCGCCAGCTTGGACAGGAACACGGGCAGCACGGAGAAGGCTTCGCTCCCCGGGCGCAGGTAATGAAGGAAGGGCCGGCTCCGGTCTTCTGCGAGCACGGAGACCTGGCTGTGGTAGCGGCCAAGGAAAGCCAGCGCGCCGCGGGCGCTGCGGCCCGAGAAGACCGAACCGGACAGCACGCGGAGATCACCGCCGCTGAGTTCTCCCGCGGTCAACTCGTCGATGCTCGCCCCCAGTACGGTCCGCAGGAGCCGAGGACGGGTCACCGCCGGCCCGCCAAGCGCCACCACGCGCTGCGTGTACAGCTCGCCGTCGAGCAAGGTCCGACCGAGCGCCACCACGTCCTGAAGACCGATGTGCCAGACGGACTTTTGCGCGGAAACGGGCGCGAGATAATGGATGTGCGTCCCCGGGAGCCCCGCAGGATGGGGGCCGGCAAAGCTTTCCTGTTGAATCCGGGCGTCGCTACCGGTGGGCAGGGTGACCCCAGGGGCCGTGCACAGATAGACCTTGCCTTCCGTAAGGCGGGCCAGGGCGTCAAGGCCATGGCTTAGGGCGTCGTGCTGATCCGCAACCGCCAGCACCGGATCCGCCGCCAGGGGCTGGGTGTCCATGGCGGTTACGAAGATGGCGGCCGGCGCGCTGTCCTTTCCGGGAATGCGCGAGAAGGGCCGGGTGCGCAGGGCGGTCCAGAGGCCGCTGGCCACCAGCGCCTCCACCAGCACGCTGCGCTCGACCCCAGCGATGGCGTCGGGGCCGATCACCGGGAAGGCAACGGCGCCGCCCGCTTCGTCCACGTCAATGACCACGGACTGGAGGGCGCGCTTGGCGCCGCGGTGAATGGCACTGATCGTGCCTGCCGCCGGCGCCGTAAAGACCACTCCAGGATTCTTTTTATCGTCGAAGAGAACCTGGCCCTTCTCCACCCGGTCCCCTTCCTGGACCGCCATGGTGGGTTTCATTCCGATGAAGTCGGGGCCGAGGACGGCGACCTGTCGCGAAGGCCGCGCGTCTTCAATGGTTGGTTCGGGGGTGCCCGTGATGGGCAAATCGAGACCACGCTTAAGGCTGATCATGCTTTGGCTGCTGCACCCTTGCTCAGGCCGACAAACGCAGTTTGTCGATGGCTCGGCCCACGAACACGCGTGGGGGTGGCAGGCTCCAAAACTGCGGGACATTTCGTGTGTTTCCCGCCGCTCGCCCGACGCAGCAACGACCGCCCTAGGGCTGCCGAAGCATTTTGGAGCCGGCGGAATTATAAAGATCGTGTTTCGGCCCTGCCAGTTGGACAGGGCCGGGAGAGGGGTGAACAGGGCCTATACAGGCCCTGAAACTTTCATGGACGGCTGCTTAAAACGGCTTAAAAGCCCGTTTTTGCGACGTCACTAGGAATCAGGGGGTAGCGAATGCCCGCCCAGCGCTGGACGATCCGCACCACCTGGCAGGTGTAGCCGAACTCATTGTCGTACCACACATAAAGGACGCAGCGCTTGCCATCGACGATGGAGGCTTCCCCGTCCACGATGCTCGCATGGCGGTTCCCCACGAAGTCCGTGGACACCACCTCGGGGGAGGTCGTGAAGTCGATTTGGCGCTGCAGGGAAGAATGGAGCGCCGCCCACCGGAGGTACTCGTTGACCTCCTCCACGGTGGTTTCCGTTTCCAGGGTCAGATTGCAGATGGCCAGGGAAACGTTGGGCGTGGGCACCCGGATCGCATTCCCCGTGAGCTTACCGGCGAGCTCGGGCATGAGCTTCACCACCGCGGAGGAAGCGCCGGTCTCCGTGATGACCATGTTCTGCGCGGCGCCCCGACCCCGACGATTCTTCTTGTGGAAGTTATCGATGAGGTTTTGATCGTTGGTGTAGGCGTGAACGGTCTCGAGGTGCCCATAGGCAATGCCGAACTTATCCTGCATAGCCTTCAGCACCGGCACCACGGCGTTGGTCGTGCAGGAGGCCGCCGCCAAGATGGTGTCGCTGGACTCCACCAGGTGACTGTTCACCCCGGAAACGATGTTCTTGATCGCGCCCTTCCCCGGCGCAGTCACGATGACCTTCGAAGCCCCCTTGGCCTTCAAGTGCTGACCTAGGCCCGCTTCGTCGCGCCAGGCACCGGTGTTGTCGATGATGATGGCATTGCGAATGCCATAGGCCTCGTAGTCCACGGAGGCGGGATCGCTGGCGTAGATCATGCGGATCACGTTGCCGTTAGCGATGATGGCTTGGTTTTCTTCATCCACCCGAATGGTGCCGGTGAAGCGCCCGTGCACCGAATCCCGGCGCAGCAGGCTCGCGCGCTTTTCGAGATCGTTCTCTACCTTAGAGGGGCGAACCACAATGGCGCGTAGGCGAAGCTGCTGCCCACCGCCGGTCTTTTCGATGAGGAGCCGCGCCGCCAGCCGGCCGATGCGCCCGAAGCCGTAGAGCACCACGTCCTGGGGCTCGCTGATGGGGGGCGTATGGCGGCCGATGACCTCAGCGCAGGCCCGGCGCACGAAGGCTTCAGCGTCGACGCCGGTCTCCGCCGTTTCCGCCATGAACTGGGTGGCCAGCTTGCCCACGTCGATATGGCAGGGGCCAAGATCAAGGGATGCCATGGCTTCGAAGATGGGGTAGGTCTCGAACTCCGACAGCTCGTTGCGCTCCACCTGCCGCACATAGCGATGGGCTTTCATGATGCTGGTGACGCTTTGGTTGTAGAGCGCCCGGCCGTAGCAGTAGGTCACCACATTGCCGCGATAGAGCTTACCGATGATCGGGATCATGGCCTCCGCGAGGGCCTCCCGCTGCTTCCAATCGGGGAAATAATCATCAAGGCTCGGTAAGGCCACGGCGTGCTCCTTGTAAAGAATTTCTAACCCTGGGGCAGGGCTTCAGAGACCGGGAAGGCGGGCATTATCAATACTTCCCCCCCCCTTGGCCACCCCGCGGGGTGTACACTAGACGGCTCCAAGTTCGTGAGGCCCCCATGAGTCACCGCGCCAATCCCTTCGCGCCCCCGCGTCCCCACAGCGCGGAGCGCCGCCTGCGCTGGCGAGGCCTACTGCCGGGGGCCGATGCCCTCGCCCTGGCCGCCGCGGCCCGGGCCCAGGAGGCGCCGGTGCTCGTGGTCACCGCCGACACGGAAAGCGCCAACCGCCTAGAAAGTGAGCTGGCCTTCTTCCTGAGCCAGCCCTCGGACCCGGAGGTGCTTCACTTCCCGGACTGGGAAACGCTGGCCTACGACAGCTTCTCCCCCCACGAGGCGATCATTTCCCAGCGCCTAGCGACCCTCGCAGCCTTACCCTCGCTGCGCCGGGGCGTCCTGGTGAGCCCGATCACCACCCTGCTCCACCGCATCTCCCCCCTGAACTGGCTTCTCGGGCGCACCCTATCC
Organism: Gammaproteobacteria bacterium; assembly: GCA_009919975.1. Taxonomy (GTDB): domain Bacteria; phylum Pseudomonadota; class Gammaproteobacteria; order Pseudomonadales; family Azotimanducaceae; genus Salivita. Next base: position 5,440 of record RGAU01000038.1, on the reverse strand, counting down.
CTTAGCAAGGGCGATCAGTTCGATCGAGACGAGAGCCTTCGGCGTTTCCACGCCGCGGGGTACCGGCGCGTAGATACGGTGCTCGAGCATGGGGAATATGCCGTGCGAGGCGCGCTCATCGATATCTTCCCCATGGGGAGCGCCTACCCCTTTCGCATCGACCTTTTTGATGACGAAATCGAATCCCTGCGCACCTTCGATCCGGAATCGCAACGCACCCTCGAGACCCTGGACGCCCTGCGCCTTTTGCCGGCGAAGGAGTTCCCCCTCGATGAGGCGGCGCTAAAGGGCTTTAAGGACCGCTGGCATCTCGCTTTTGATGTCGACGCTCGGGCCTGCCCAATCTACCAGGACGTGGCTCAGGGCAGCGCGCCCGCGGGCATTGAGTACTATCTGCCGCTCTTTTTTGATGCCCTCGATAGCCTGCCAAGCTACCTTCCGGAGGGCACGCTGGTGGTCTTTCTCGAGGGCACGGCGCCGGCGGCGGAGGCCTTCCGTAAGGAAGTCGAGGGGCGCTTCGAGAATCTGCGCTACGACCCCCAGCGCCCCATCCTGCCCCCGGACGCGCTCTTCCAAAGCGCTGATGAGCTCTTCGAGCAGCTCGGGCGCTTTGGCCAGCTCCGCCTGAGCAGCGACGCCGGGGACGGCTTCGACTTTGCGGTCCGCCCCCTTCCCGACCTCAGCTACAGCGAGGATGCGCAGGCCCGGCTCGATCGCTTAAAGACCTTCCTCGCAAGCGACGACGCCCCGGAGCGGGTTCTGATCTGCGCTGAATCGGCAGGGCGCCGGGAGCTGCTCCGGGAAACGCTGGCCCGGGGCGGCCTGGCGGTGTCCGGCGTCTCCGATCTTGAAGCCTTCTTCACCGAGGGGCCCAGCCTGGGCCTCACCCTCGCCCCCCTCTTCCACGGCTTCCACCTCTCCGAGCAGAAGCTTGCGGTGATCACGGAAGCGGACCTCCTGGGAGAACGGGTGCAGCAATCCCGGCGCCGGAAGAAGGGGGCGGGGGACGCGCCGGAGCTGATCGTTCGCAGCCTGTCCGAACTCACCCCCGGGGCCCCCGTGGTGCATAACGAGCATGGGGTCGGTCGCTATCTCGGCCTCGAAACCATGACTCTGGACGACGGCGCCCAGGAATTTTTGACCCTCGAGTACGCCGGAGGCAGCAAGCTCTACGTACCCGTGGCGAACATGCACCTCATTTCCCGCTATAGCGGAGCCGATGAGGCGCACGCGCCCCTGCACCGCCTGGGCTCGGAACAATGGGAGAAGGCCCGACGCAAGGCCGCGGAAAAGGTCCGCGACGTTGCCGCCGAGCTTCTCGATATCTACGCCCGCCGGGAGCTCCGCCCGGGCCACGCCTTCCCGGCCCCGGACGGGGACTACGAGCGCTTTGCGGGCGCCTTTCCCTTCGAAGAGACGGATGATCAGGAACGGGCCATTGCCGCCGTGCTCGAGGACATGACCGCGCCCCGAGCCATGGATCGCCTGGTCTGCGGAGACGTCGGCTTTGGAAAAACGGAAGTGGCCATGCGCGCGGCCTACCTTGCCGTGGCCGGGGGACGCCAGGTTGCCGTGCTCGTGCCCACCACTCTCCTCGCTCAGCAGCACTTTGAAACCTTCAGCGACCGCTTCGCCGACTGGCCCGTGCGCGTGGAAGTGCTGTCGCGCTTTCGCAGCGCCAGCGAGGTCAAGGCCGTCGCGGAACGCCTGAAGGCGGGAAAAATCGACATCCTCGTGGGCACGCACAAGCTACTCAGCAAGGAATTTGAGTACGCTCGCCTGGGGCTCATCATTATTGATGAGGAGCACCGCTTTGGGGTGCGGCAGAAAGAACAGCTTCGGGCGCTCCGGGCCGAGGTGGACGTGCTCACCCTCACGGCCACGCCCATCCCCCGCACCCTCAATATGTCCATGCACGGCCTTCGCGACCTTTCCATCATCGCCACGCCGCCGCAGCAACGGCTGTCGATTAAAACCTTCGTGCGGGAAGCCTCCGACGGGCTAGTGAAGGAAGCGGTACTCCGGGAGCTGCTCCGGGGAGGACAGGTGTTCTTCGTGCACAACGAGGTGCGCACCATCGAGCAAACCGCTGAGCGGCTGCGCGCCCTCGTTCCCGAAGCTCGGGTGGCCGTGGGCCATGGGCAGATGCGGGAGCGGGAACTCGAGCAGGTCATGAGCGACTTCTATCATCGCCGTGCCAACGTGCTCCTATGCAGCACCATCATCGAGACGGGCATCGATATCCCCAACGCGAACACCATCATCATCGAGCGCGCAGACCGCTTCGGCCTGGCCCAGCTACACCAGCTTCGGGGGCGGGTGGGCCGGTCCAACCGCCAGGCCTATGCCTACCTGCTGACGCCCCACGTGAAGGCCATGACCGCCGATGCGCAAAAGCGCCTCGAGGCCATCGAAGCCGCCGGGGATCTCGGCGCAGGCTTTAGCCTGGCGACCCACGATCTTGAAATTCGGGGTGCGGGGGAACTGCTTGGGGACGAGCAGTCGGGGCAAATCGAGGCCATCGGCTTCACCCTGTACATGGATATGCTGGAACGCGCCACGGCCGCGCTCCGGGCGGGGAAGGAGGCGAATCTCGATGCGCCGCTGGGCACGGGGGTGGAGGTGGATCTCCACCTCCCCGCCCTGATCCCCGACGACTACCTCCCGGACGTCCATGCCCGGCTGATCGCCTACAAGCAAATCGCCAGCGCCGAGGACGAGGAGGCCCTGAAGGATGTGCAACGCAGCATGATCGATCGCTTCGGCCTGCTGCCCCCTCCCCTAAAAGCGCTCTTCGAGGTCACCCGTCTGAAGCTGAAGGCGGAGGCCCTCGGGGTCACCCGAGTCAACGCTGGGGCGGAAAATGGGCGCTTGGATTTTGCCCAGGAGCCCACCCTCGACCCCATGGCGCTCATCACCTTGGTGCAGCAAAGCCCGAACCGTTATCGCCTCGAGGGAGGCCAGCGCCTGCGCTTCCGCCTGCCCATGGAAACGCCGGAGCAGCGCATGCAAACGGTGGAGGGGCTTCTCGACGCCCTGGCCAAACCTGCGGGGCTTCGTGGCTAGGCGTCTCTTCCTACTCGGGCTTGCGCTCCTGCCGACCCTAGCGCGGAGCGAGAGCTTCGACGTGGAAGTGCTCTTTGTGAAGCCCTTGGCGACGCTGGCCATCACGGAAGAACAGCTCACGGTCCGGGAGGCGCCGGAATGGCCGGCACAGGCTCTGCGCTTCGATGCGCCGCGCCCCGCCCATCCCGGGCAGGCCAAAGCCCTCTGGGACAGCGTGGGCCAGGGCCCTGCCCTACGCTGGGTCACCCCGGGCCTTAGCCCCGACCTCGACGCCTTTCTGGACGAATTGGCGGAGCTCCAAGCCTCGGAAGGCGGGGGCCTGGGGACCCTCCAAAACCTTGAGCCCCTTCGCTGGGTCCAGGCGCTCGGTCCACCGCGCCCCCTGGCCTTTTACCTGGCGCCGGAAGGGCCCAGCGTCCCCGCCTTCGGACTCCGGCAGGCTCCGGCGCTGACCCCGGCCCTGGCCCAGCGGGAAGCGACGGAGGACGACACCGATCGCTGGCGTCCCCTCACGGCCCGGGAGCTGCGCTTCGGGGGCGCCCGACGAAGCCTCGCACGCAGCGCAGATTTCCGCGTAGTCGGACATTTCGGCTGGCGCGCCGTGCTCGAGGAGAACGAGGCCACGCTCCCGTTGGCCCTTTGGCTTCCGGAGGACGAGGGCACCCCAGAGCTCACGGGGAGCCTCGCCGTGGATCTTCGGCGCTTCCTGCACCTATCGGGAACGGTGTTTCTTCGGGAGGGGGACGGTTGGCTTGAGATTCCCGTAGCGCGGCGCATGCGCTCGGAAGAGCTTCACCATATCGACCACCCCCGCCTGGCGGTGCTGATCGAGGTCCGGCCCGTAGAGCCCTAGGCGCCGAGGGCGGCGGCCGCCGCCGCCAGCACCGCCATGATTCGACCCCGCCCCGCTTCCGCGGCCGCCATGATTTCCGGCAGGCTCACCGAGCCCCGCCCCGCCGCAGGGTTGACCACCAGCCCAAGGCCCGCCAAGGGTAGATCCAGCTCCCGGGCCAGCCCCGCTTCCGGCATGCCCGTCATGCCCACGATGGTGCAGCCATCGCGCTCTAGGCGATCGACTTCCGCGGCCGTTTCCAGCCGGGGCCCCTGCACGGCGGCATAAACGCCGTCGCTGACCAAGGGCAGCGAGGCGTCCGCTTGCACCGGCGCGGCGGCGGCCAGGAGCGCCTGCCGCAGGGTTTCGTCATAGGGGTCCGTGAAGTCGACGTGGAGCACCTCCCCTTCCAGGGAGAAGCTCTGCTCCCGGCCCCAGGTGTAGTCAATGAGCTGGTGTGGGACGACCAGGGTGCCGGGCTTCCAGGTCGGCTCCGTAATGCCGCCCACGGTATAGACCGCAAGGATGGCCTTCGCCCCCGCTTCCTTCAGGGCGGCCATGTTCGCGCGGTAGTTGATCGCATGAGGCGCCAGGGCATGGCCCTTGCCATGGCGCGCTAAATAGAGCACGGGGGCGCCGCCGAGCGTGCCCCGCAGGAGGGGCCCGGAGGGCGAACCCCAGGGCGTGGAGAGGGTCAGGCTGTCCTCGACGGCCATGGCGTCGAAGTTTTCGAAGCCCGTCCCTGCAATCAAACCGATGGTCATGCTGCCTCCCTAGGCGACGGCCCACAGGCCCCGCAAGTTGCGACCGTAGCCCTTGTAATCCATGCCTTCGCCGAAGAGAAAGCGATCGGGCGCCACAAGGCCCACGAAATCCGCCTCCAGGGCCCGGTCCGGGCGCGCCTTATCGACCAGTACGGCGCTGGCGACGGAGGCGGCGCCCTCTGCTTCGCAGAAGGCATGGAGCGCTTTCAGGGTGACCCCTTCATCGAGGATGTCATCGACGAGCAGCACATGCCGGCCCCGCAGCGACTGCGTCGGAGGCTTCTTCCAGAGGAGCGCCCCTCCCTGGGTCTCGTCGCCGTAGCGCGTCACCTGCAGATAATCGAGCTCGAGGGCAAAGCGCAGGTGCCCCAGGAGATCGGAGGTGAAGCGAAGCCCGCCGATCATCACGCAAAGAACCAAAGGGTTCAGGTTCTCATAGACGTCTGTGACGGCCCGGGCGCAGCGCTCCACGGAGCCATCCACGGCTTCCGGGGAAAAGAGGCACTCGGCGTGATCGAGTACCTCGAGGTATTCCTGCTGCAGCTCGCTCTTACGGCTCATAAAAAAGGCATTCCTATGGGTTTGGCTAGGGGTTTGGCTCGGCTTGGATGGGTGCAGCCAGGTGAAGGGTGCGCGTGGGGAAGGCAATCTCGGCGCCATGGCGATCAATGATGGCTGCAATATCGAGGAGGATGGCTTCCTTAATGGCGTGGTACTCGGTCCACACCGTGGTGCGAGTGAAGGTGTAGATGAAAAAGTCGAGGGACGAGGCGCCGAA
>RGAU01000370.1 GCA_009919975.1 Gammaproteobacteria bacterium | reverse complement strand
GCCGCTGACAGGGAGAGGCCCATGCTTCGGGAAAGCTACCCCTTCTACCTCGCCAACCGTGCGGAGATGCCGAACACGGAGCTCGAGGTCATCGATAAATACAGCGGCGAAGTGGCCACCCGGGTGGCCATGGCATCGGCGGCGGATATCGATCGCGCCATCGCTGCGGCGGAGGCCGCTGCCGAGCCCATGGCGCGGCTGGCCAGCTACGAGCGCAAGGCCGTCCTCGAGCATTGCGTAAAGCGCTTCCGGGAGCGCTTTGATGAGCTGGCGGAGGCCCTGTGCATCGAGGCGGGGAAGCCCATCAAGGATGCGGAGGGGGAGGTCACGCGCCTCATCGACACCTTTGTGGTGGCGGCGGAGGAGTGCACGCGCATCGGCGGGGAGATCATGCCCCTCGATATCAGCCCCCGGGCCCGGGGCTATCAGGGCTTTTATAAGCGGGTGCCCATTGGTCCCTGCTCCTTCATCAGCCCCTTCAACTTCCCCCTGAATTTGGCGGCGCACAAGGTGGCCCCGGCCATCGCCGCGGGGTGTCCCTTTGTGCTCAAGCCCGCGAGCCTCACGCCCATCGGCGCCATCGTCATCGGCGAGATTCTCGCCGAAACGGACCTGCCCCCGGGGGCCTTCTCCATTCTGCCGTGCCGGCGCGATGGGGCGGATCTGTTCACCACCGATGAGCGCTTCAAGCTGCTGTCCTTCACCGGTTCCCCGGGCGTGGGCTGGGATTTGAAGGCCCGGGCTGGCAAGAAGCCCGTGGTGCTCGAGCTTGGGGGCAACGCGGCGGTGATCGTCGATGAAGATGCCGATCTCGAGGACGCCGTGGCCCGGGTGGTCTTCGGCGCCTTCTACCAATCGGGCCAGTCCTGCATCGGGGTGCAGCGCATCCTCGTGCACGACGCGGTCTATGACGCCTTCCGGGACAAGCTCGTGGCAGCGACGAAGGCCTTGAAAAAGGGCGACCCGAAGGATCGGGAAACCTTCATAGGCCCCATGATCTCGACGAAGGAAGCGGCCCGCCTAAAGGGTTGGATTGATGAGGCCGTAGCCGATGGGGCGACGCTGCTCTGCGGCGGGGAATGCGAGGGGGCCATGCTCGATGCGACCCTTTTGGAGAACGT
>RGAU01000369.1 GCA_009919975.1 Gammaproteobacteria bacterium | reverse complement strand
ACAAAGGATATACCAACGCCCTCACTTTATAGGTCACTTAAAAACCTTATTGAGTGCGGCATTGTTATAAAGGTTGGTAGTGAACGGTCAGGTATATATAAGCTAGCTTAAATGGCTATTTCGTTAGTTCATCCATCCAACTCTTTGTCACATCCAACCTATACCCCTCACCATAACTCTGCCCAACACCAGCAGTAGACCACCCACCTATCTGGTCAATCATGTCTGAAGGACACTGAACAGCCCTCAGCCTGTCTCTAAGACTGTGTCTAAATGAGTGGATCACACATCCCTCAGGCACTCTAGGTCTTAACCACTTGTTAATAGCTGCTGATGCGGAGTTAGCGTCAGTGCCTTTAGCTGATGTGTATCTAGGGAAGACATAAGGACTAGTAGTACTAGCCTCCTTAACCCTCTTAGCAGCCCATAGAGAGGCTCCTACCAGTGGTATTTGTTTTTGACTGCCTCTTGTCTTAAGCCCTCTCCATCAGTGAGGTTTGAGGTCTATGCGAGGTATCTCACAGTCTAACTTAATGTCATCTACACTCAGACCGGCAGCCTCAGATAACCTCATGCCTGTGCCTGAGATAAGGGCTACTAGCCACCTAGCTTCATCATCAATAAACATACACTCTTGCTGTATCTCATCAAGGTCAGGAAGATAAACACGCGAGAAAGCGTTCTTACACTCTAAGCCATGTTCTTGAATAGCTAGATTGATAACAGACCTGATGGTGGCAAAGCTCCTCTTAACTGAGTTAGTGGTTAGACCCTTCTTAAGAAGGTAATCCCTATAAGCAGCATCAGAGGATGAATATTCATCTAAGGGTCTATCACTCAGTACATCTACTACTGACTGAATGTTTCTTTCAGCACCTCTCCTAAAGACCTTACCCTTATTGAAACCCTTCAGCCTCAGATAGAGTTCCAAAGCCTCTGACAGAGTCATACAGGGGGATTGAGATACCCTCAGAGGTCTGTCTCTGAGCAGATGCAAAGCTGGCACATCTATGTTAGCCAGCCTCAAGGACATCCAATAGTCTTCAAGCCTTTGTGCAATAGATCTAGCTGCACGGATGGCTTGGTCTTTTCTGCTAGTTTTGAGACAAAGTATCACTCTGTCAGACTTGTAATAAGGC
>RGAU01000368.1 GCA_009919975.1 Gammaproteobacteria bacterium | reverse complement strand
AGCTCGGTGCCTCGAAGAGCCCGAGAGGCTTACCCTTAAGCGAGAGGCGCTCCACGCCCGCTTCCGTCACCAGCCGCGGCTCAGGGAAATGGGCCGCGTTGGCGCAGCGCAGCACCCCCTGACCGAAATCGAGGATGCCCAGGAACAGGGTGACATGGCGCTGCAGGTGGCTATCGAGGAGCTCCTGATTGAGCCAGCTCAAAATGTCGTCGGGATGCTCAAGCATGTGGGGCCGGTATTCCCGGCGCAGGCGATTGGAGAATTGCTTGAGCAATACGGTGACGAAAGCCGAGGGCGCCCCATGGCCCGACACATCGGCCAGGTAGAACAGCACATGCTGATCGGTAATGGGGAAGTAGTCGACGTAATCGCCGGAAAGATAGAGAGAGGGAAGAATCTTATGGGCAAAGGTGACGCCGCCTACGGCCGTGGGCGTCTCCGGCAGCATGCCCTCCTGGAGCTGGCGCCCCGCGGCTTGGTCGCGGTGCAGCGCATCAAGCGCCCGCCGAAGCTCGGCATTCGCCGTCTCCAGCTCGCCCTTCACCCGTTCGTTTTCATCGCGCAGGCGGAAGCGTTCGAGGGCGCAGGACACCGCGTGGTGAACCCCCGCCGCATCGCCCAGGGGCCGAGCCAGAAAATCCGCAGCCCCCTGCCCCATGGCGCGCCCGAGCGTGCTGTCCTGGGCGTCACCCGTGAGCACCACCACGGGCAGCTCCGGACGCTCCCGGCGAAGACGCGTCAGAAGCCCCTCCCCGTGTTCGTCCGTCAGGCCGAGATCGCACAGCACCAGATCGGCGCTGCAGCGCGCAAGCTCGGAAAGCCCTGCCGCCGTGGAGGCTGCACAGCACACCTGAAATCCATCGTTTTGAAGCGTGGCTTCGAGCCAGGCGCGCTCGTCTTCCGGTTGATCGATGACGAGCACGCGCGCCTTCACCGTTGCCGCTCCACAACCGTGGGGCAACAGGAGAAAAAGAGGGAGGACCGGAATGAGGCAGTGTGTGGGGAGTGCCGCATGACCCTTGCTTGCCCCGGGAATGCTAGGGCTGATGACCAATTTCAGGCGAACGCTACTCCCCTCGAAAGTGTTACGCAAGCGTTTCGAGAGCGCGGTCCGATGGCTGGCAATCGCCCCTTCAACC
>RGAU01000367.1 GCA_009919975.1 Gammaproteobacteria bacterium | reverse complement strand
TTACGGTAGAGGGCCGTGGCCCGCCACCGCGGATCCTCGAAGCGGGCGAGGGCCGCTTCCGGCGCGCCCCGGCGCAGGGCGTGGAGCCCGGCCTGGTCGTCGTTTAGGTACCAGGGCGCTTCTGCGGCCTCCGCGGGGGCGTTCGTCACCAGCGCGAGGGACGGTACCAAGAACAGCGCAGCCAGCCGCCCTCGCTGGAAGGCCAGGAGGGCGAAGACCAGCAGGGGATAGACCAGCCAGGGCCCGGAATCGACCCACAGTTCAAAGGACGAGTCCGAGGCCTCGGCATCGCTCAGCGCGCGCTCCGCGGCCCCCAGGGCGGCGAGATCGGCGCCCTGGGGGTCGAAGGGGGCATAGCTGCCGCCGGTGGCCCGGGCGAGGCGTGCCAAGGCATCGTTATCGAGGCGTGCCAGAACGCGGCGTCCCCCCTCCTCAAGGAAGCCGGAACGACCCAGAGGCGCAAGGGGAATGGGGGCGCCGGCTTCGGTGCCAAGGCCCAGCACGAAAACGGGGTAGCGGCTTTCCGCCGCCGCGCTTTCCGGGCGCTCATCGCCAAGACCGTCGGAGAGCAAGAGAATGCGCCCTTCCCCCGGCGCCGTGCCGTCGAGCAGCTCGCTGGCTTGGCGTAGCGCGGGGCCGAGGCGGCTCCCGAGTACGGGCATGATGCTCGGCTCGAGGGCGGGCAGCAGATTCAGGATGGTGCGCCCGTCGTCGGTGAGGGGTATTACGGTGTGGCTATCACCGGCGTAGACCACCAACGCCGTGCGTCCATCACGGCGGCGGGCGAGGACGTCCTCGATTTTCAGGCGGGCGCGAAGGAGGCGCGAGGGGGGCAGGTCCTCGGCGTACATGGACAGGGAAAGATCCAGCACGAGCACCAGGGCATCATCCCCCTGGCCCACCGGTTGAGGCTGGCGCTCGAGGCTCGGCCCGGCCAGGGCCAGGACCGCAAGGAACCAGGCCAGGGCGAGGAGGACGAGCCGACCGCGGCCCCGAGGGCGCTCGAAGCCCTCGACGAGGTAGGGGGCAAGCACGGGGTCGAGGAGCTGGTGCCAGCGCCCTTGCTGCCGCTGCTTCCTCAGCAGGAGCGCCCAGAGCCCCGCTAGGGGCAAAAGGAGCCAGAGGAGTTCGGGGCGAAGC
>RGAU01000366.1 GCA_009919975.1 Gammaproteobacteria bacterium | reverse complement strand
AATCGTGCTGCCCGTGGCGGAGCACGATGCCCACCTGATCCCCGCGGCTATTCTCGCCTTGGATGACGCTGGCGCCCTCAACGTTCGCATCGTCGATCCGAACAAGCGCGTCCAGATGGTGCCCGTCACCATCGTTAAGGAAGTAGCGGAAGGGCTCTGGGTGACGGGACTACCGGCCACGGCAACGGTTATCACCGTGGGCCAGGAGCTGGTCACCACGGGCAACCTGGTCGAGGTGAGCTTCGACCACAGTACCACGGGCTTGGGCGACGCCGCCGCGAGCGGCCTTGGACAGTAGGCGGGAGCACGCGCCATGAATAACATCATCGCCTGGGCCGTCGATCGAGGTCGGACCACCCTTTCCATCATGGGCTTGATCATCCTCACGGGGCTCTATTCCTACGCCAAGATCCCCGTGGAAGCGGACCCCAACATACAGGTCCCGATCTTCATCATTACCATCCTCCACGAAGGGATCTCTCCGGAGGACTCGGAACGGCTTCTGGTCATGCCCATGGAGACGGAGCTTCGCGCCGTGGAAGGGGTGAAGGAGCTCACGGCCTATGCCGCAGAGGGTTCGGCCAGCCTGGTGGTGGAGTTCTCCGCGGACTTTGACCCCGATCCGGCGCTAATCGACGTGCGGGAAGCGGTAGACCGGGGGAAGGTCAAGATCCCCTCCACCGCCGAAGAACCGATCGTCTCGGAAGTGACCGCCGCCGACTTCCCCATCCTCACCATTAACTTCTCCGGGGAGGGGGTCAGCGAGCGCGTGCTCTATAACACCGCCCTGCGGGTGAAGGATGAGCTCGAAGCCATCCCGGACATCATGGAGGCGAACCTCCGAGGTCAGCGGGAAGAGGTGCTTGAAGCCGTGATTGATCCGGCGCGCCTCGAATCCTTTGGCATCGATCCCATCAGCCTGGTGAACAACGTCTCCCAGAATAACCGGCTCATCCCCGCGGGGGCGCTGGACGCGAACCAGGGACGCTTCTCCGTGAAGGTGCCGGGGATCATTGAGGAGGCCTCGGACCTCTTTGCCATTCCCGTGAAGGCCGATGGGGACACGGTGGTCACCCTCTCGGACGTCGCTACCATCCGCCGCACCTTCAAAGACCGTACGGGTTATGCTCGGGTGAACGG
>RGAU01000365.1 GCA_009919975.1 Gammaproteobacteria bacterium | reverse complement strand
ACCGTGGTATGTATTTAGGTGCCAGCTACAGTAGGTTGGAAGTAGCAAATGACACCACGTTAACTTACAATGGTATTATCACTGGTGCCAGCACAACCACTGACCTGGTACTAAATATGTCAGGTACCACTGGTACTTTAGTTCTTGGTGGTACCAGTACTTATACTGGTAGTACGAAAATTGTTAACGGGACCTTATCGATTAGTGATGAACTCAATCTGGGTTCAACTAGTTGCAATAGTGTTGATTGCATCGATTTATATAACGCAAGCGTATTACAAATCACCGATGATGTGACCTTCGGTAGCAATCAGGGTATCAAAATCGCCAACTCAGACAACACTAAGATTTTAATCGCTACTGGCAAAACCTTAACCTTAAACCATGAATTTTATAATAACGGCGGCGGAGCGTATGTGCTCACCATTAACGATGGCAGTCATGCTGGTAAGTTGCACATGACCACCAGTGCGGTGATTCCAGATAGTAGAAATAATTCATATCACTTTATCGACTCTACTAACGGCGGCTTGGTGGTTGCTAATGGTAGCTTACAACTCGATCATTACCGTAACTTAGTTTACGACTATAATTCATCCTACAAAAGTTACCTAACCATGGCCAGTGGTTCCACTTTAATCTTAAATTACACAAATACCCAACAGTACTTGGACTTGATCTTACAAGGGGTAACAGTTGAACTGTTACAAACCCAAACTTGGTACGGTAACGTTACTTTAAGTGGTACAAATACATTTAACGTCGCGGAGAATAAAACCTGGAGTACAGGTTCGGGCAGCTGGAATAATGCGAGTGGCCAAACCGGGGCGATTACTAAAACTGGTGCAGGTATTTTAAGACTGGGTAACAGCACTTCCAATTGGACCGGCTTAACAACGGTAACTGCCGGTACCTTAAGAACAAATACTGATAATGCTCTTGGTACCAGTGCGGGCGGCGTACAAGTCAACGGCGGTGTGTTAGATGTGCGTAACACTCTTGCGGATGAGATCACTTTAAATGGCGGTACGTTATATGGGTATGGTGGTACTATCTCTAATACTATCACCTTAAGTCAAAACTCAACTATTGAAGCGGGCTCAACCACCACCATCACCGGTGTCATCACCGATGGTGACAA
>RGAU01000364.1 GCA_009919975.1 Gammaproteobacteria bacterium | reverse complement strand
GCCATGATGCGGAGCTCAATTTGCGAGTAGTCCGCCGCCAGGAGTCGATGCCCGGGAGGGGCGATAAAGGCCTGGCGAACGCGCCGCCCTTCCTCCGTGCGGATGGGGATGTTCTGGAGGTTGGGCTCGGAGGAAGACAGACGCCCCGTGGCCGTCACCGCTTGGTGATAGGAAGTGTGAATGCGCCCCGTCCCCGGGTTCACCTGCTGCGGCAGGGTATCCGTGTAGGTGCTCTTCAGCTTGGCCAGGGTGCGATAGCGCATAATCACCGCCGGAAGCGGATAGTCGTGGGCCAGCTCTGCCAGCACCGGCTCCGCTGTGGAGGGCGCGCCCTTCGGCGTCTTCTTCAGCACCGGCAGCTCAAGCTTTTCGTAGAGCACTTCCTGAAGTTGCTTCGTGGAAGCGAGGTTAAAGGGCCCCCCGGCCAGCTCGTGGGCCTGCGCTTCCAGGCCCACCAGGGCCTCGGCAATCTCTGCGCTTTGCGCCCGCAGGCGCGCCGCGTCGATGAGGGCGCCATTGCGCTCGATCCTAGACAGCACGGGAACGAGCGGCGCCTCGAGGGTTTCGTACACCGAAAGCAGGCTCGGCGTTTGGGCCAGCCGAGGCCAGAGGGCTTCATGAAGGCGGAAGGCGATATCCGCATCCTCCGCGGCGTAGGGGCCCGCCTGCTCGAGGCTCACCTGATCGAAGGTGAGCTGGTCCTTCCCCTTCCCGGCCACCGCTTCGAAGGCCGTGGTGTGATAGCCCAGGAGCCGCAGGGCCAGGTCATCCATGTTGTGGCGACCACCGACCGCATCGAGGACATAGGACTCGAGCATGGTGTCGTAGGCGATGCCCCGCAGCGCGATCCCCGCCCGCGCGAGGACGCTCGCGTCATACTTTAAGTTCTGTCCAATTTTCCGCTTTCCGGGATCTTCCAGTAGGGGCCGCAGGGCCTCGAGCACCTGGGCCTGGGAAAGCTGCGCCGGGGCGCCCAGATAGCGGTGACCAAAGGGGACGTAAGCGGCCTCCCCGCTGGTGACCGCAAAGGACACCCCCACCAGCTCCGCCGCCATGTAGACAAGGCTCGTGGTTTCCGTATCGAAGGCAAAGCAGGGGGCTTCCTCAAGGCGCTTAAGCCATCGCTGGAGCCCGGCTTCATCGAGGATGATTTCATAGCGCCCGGGCTCTGCCGCCCCAGGGTGACTAACTGGGCCCTCG
>RGAU01000363.1 GCA_009919975.1 Gammaproteobacteria bacterium | reverse complement strand
CAGTACCCGACGCATGAGCGCCATGAGCAGGGAAACCTCCCGCCGGGGGCGAAACCAGTTTTCCGTGGAAAAAGCAAAGAGGGTAAGTACCTCTACCCCTAGCTCCGCCGCCCGCTGCGCCACGGGACGGACCGCGCGGGCCCCGGCACGATGACCTGCGGACCCGGGTAGGTGGCGCTTCTGCGCCCAGCGATGATTGCCATCCATGATGATGGCCACATGACGCGGAGGGGCACCGTCCTCGAGCTGCGGCGATGTCGCTTCAGACATGGGGAGGCCTCGTGCCTTAGATCTCTAGGAGATCAGCTTCCTTGCTTTCAAGGCGCTTGTCGACTTCCGCAATAAAACGATCGGTGATCTTCTGAATCGTTTCCTCGGCGCGACGCGCGTCATCCTCGCTGATCATCTTCTCCTTTAGGAGCTCTTTGATCTGGCTGTTGCTGTCCCGGCGCACGTTGCGCACGGAGACCCGCGCATGTTCAGCTTCCGCCCGGGCCTGCTTGCCCAGATCGCGCCGCGTCTCCTCGGTTAGCGGCGGCATGGGCAAGCGAATAACGTCGGCGGTAGCGTTTGGAGTTAGGCCCAGATCGCTCTTTAAGATCGCCCGCTCAATCTGGGGCACAAGCTTCTTCTCCCAGGGAGAGATCAAAAGCGCTCGGGATTCTTCCACGGTCACGCTCGCCACCTGATTCAGAGGCGTGGGCGTGCCGTAATAATCAATTTTGATGTCATCTAAAAGCGCTGGGCTGGCCCGCCCGGTGCGGATACGCGCGAAGGCCGTTTCCAGGGCCGCCACGCTTTTTTCCATGCGAGTTTCCGTATCGTCCTTAATCTCGTCGATCACCGTGCTTCTCCTTGGATAAGGGTGCCGTCCTCCTCGCCCAGCATGAGCTTGAGCAGCACGCCCACCTTACCCATATTGAACACCCGCAGGGGCATGGCGTGGTCCCGGCACAGGCAAATGGCCGTGAGGTCCATAACGCCGAGGTCCCGCTCAAGGACTTCATCGTAGGTTAGGGTCGGCAGCAGCTCGGCCGAGGGATCTAGGACGGGGTCGGCGGTGTAAACCCCGTCGACCTTCGTGGCCTTCATGACCACGTCCGCGTCAATTTCTATGCCGCGGAGGCAAGCCGCGGAATCAGTCGTGAAGAAGGGGTTCCCCGTGCCTGCGGCAAAGAGCACCACGTCGCCCTGATCGAGGTAGCGAATGGCCCGGCGCCGATCGTAAT
>RGAU01000362.1 GCA_009919975.1 Gammaproteobacteria bacterium | reverse complement strand
ACGAGCTGGCGGCGCTGAAGGCTGCCTTTGAGGCCACGGGCACCGTGCCGCCCTGCGACGCCTGCGGGGGCATCGTCAAGAGCGCCACCATCAGCTTTGGTCAGGCCATGCCCGAGGGGCCCATGGCCCGAGCCGCCGAGGCCATAGCCGCCTGCGATCTGTGCCTAGTCCTGGGTTCATCCCTGCAGGTCTACCCCGCTGCCGCCTTTCCCGAGGAAGCGGCGCGGCGGGGGGTGCCGCTGGTTATCATCAATCGGGAAGCCACGCCCCTCGATGAGCTCGCGGAGCTGGTATGGCATGAAGGCATTGCTGAAGCCCTCGCCGTGCTCGACGATCTTCCAACCCTGGAGCTCGCCCTATGAATCGTCTATTTCGCTGCCTCCCTCTGCCCGCCCTGGCTCTGGGGCTCGCGCTCATCGCTGGGGGGGCGCGGGCTGAGGTCGCCCCCGCGACGGAAAGCCTAGCGCTGCCCGGCCTCAGCGCCCCCGGGGAGATCCTGATCGATCGCTGGGGCGTACCCCACATCTACGCCCAGACGCACTACGACGCCTTCTTCCTCCAGGGCTTCAACGCAGCCCGGGATCGGCTCTGGCAGATTGACCTTTGGCGGCGCCGAGGTCTCGGCCAGCTGGCGGAGGTCTTTGGTCCCGAGTTCGTGGCCCAGGATGCGGCGGCTCGCCAGTTCCTCTACCGCGGCAGCCTCTTTCGGGAATGGCTGGCCTACGGCTCCGACGCCCAGGCCATCGCGGAGGCCTTTGTGGCCGGCATCAACGCTTTCGTCGCCTTGACAGAAACGGACCCTAGCCGCCTTCCGCCGGAGTTCAAGGCCCTTGATTACCGCCCGGCCCGCTGGGCGGCGGAGGACGTGGTGCGCATCCGCAGCCATGGCCTATGGCGTAACGTGATTAGCGAAGTGGCGCGGGCCCGCAGCGCCTGCCAAGGGTCGCTCGAGGAAGATCAACTACGCAGCCCCCTCGAGCCCCCCCATGCGCCCGTCGTGCCCGAGGGGTTCGATCCCTGCAGCGTCCCCGAGGGCGTACTGGATAGCTACCTCCTGGCCACGAGCGCCGTGACATTTAAGCGCAGCGGCGGTCAGCTTGCCCTAGCCCAGGAGCCCCTTGAGGCCCGGGTCCGAGACCTGCGTTCGGCGGGGTCTAACAATTGGGTGGTAGCCCCGGAGCGGAGCGAAACCGGGCGCCCCATCCTCGCGGATGATCCTCACCGGAGCCATGCCCTGCCCTCCCTGCGCTACAT
>RGAU01000361.1 GCA_009919975.1 Gammaproteobacteria bacterium | reverse complement strand
GCCACCAGGGGCGGCGTGGCCACCAGGGCGAAGACGCTGCCCAGGGGAATCATGGAGAAGAGGATCCCCACGGCCCGGGAGCGCTCCCGCTCCGGGATCCAGTGCCCAAAGAGCGCATAGACGGACGGGAAGGTGACCCCCTCCCCCACCCCCATGAGCACCCGGGTAAGGAGCAAGGCCGTCATGCCCCCGAGGGCCGCGGCGGGGGTGAGCAAGGTAAAGAGGGACCAGAAGATCACCCCGAAGCCCAGCACGCGCTTGCCGCCGTAGCGATCGGCCAGCCAGCCCCCGGCGACCTGGGTCAGCAGATAGCCTAGGAAGAAGGACGACAGCACCCGGCCCTGCTGCTCCGGGCTCCAGCCAAACTCCCCCGCCATGGGAATGATGGCCACGGACATGATGACCCGGTCCGTGTAGCACACGAAGACCGCCAGGGCGGCCATGATCACCAGGGCCAGCCGGCCCCGGCTTGGGGCGCCCGACGGCACCGCAAGGTTTTCTGACATCGGTTGTCCTCCCCTCTCCCGCCCTAACCATGCGCGAGGCGGGGGCGAAGCGCTAGCCCTGCGGCGAAAGGTCGCACCGCCTTGGCCCCCGCCTGACTGGCGAGGGGCGCCCCCCTGGGGAACAATAGGCTCATGACCACGGCTACGCCCCCCTCCTCTCTCGCGCGCTGGACCGCCCTGGAGGCCGTGCGCCTCATTCTTGCCTTGCAGGGGCTCATGACACTGGGGCTCGGCCTGGGCTTGCTCGGGGCGCGAGCCCAGGGCCAGCTCGCCCTACCCTACGGCGCCCTCAGCGTGCTTGGGATGCTCTTCGGCCTGGGTACAGGGCTCGCCGCCCTCGCGCAGGCGCGGCGCACCCCCGACGCCGAGGCCACGGGGCTGCTCACGACCCTGCTGGCCAGCCAACTGCTGCTGGTGACCGGGGTGCTCTACAGCACCGGCGGCGCCAGTAGTCCCTTTGGCTCGCTGTATCTCATTTCCCTGGCCCTCGGCGCGCTGGTGCTGCCCTGGCCCCGAGCGGCCACGCTGACAGCCCTGACCCTGGCGGCCTACGCGCTGCTATTTCGCTTTTACTTGCCCCTGGAAGCCCAGGGGATGATGGCCCCGGGCCACGAAGGCAGCCATCCCGCGCCCGACGGCTTCACCCTGCATGTGCTGGGCATGGGCCTGAATTTCTTCCTCAGCGCCATCGTCATCGTCACCCTCCTGGCCCGGCTCGCGTCTCTCGCTCGAGCCCAGGGGGCGCGCCTGGC